>NZ_NCVH01000028.1:0-128533 GCF_002096855.1 Streptococcus mitis
CTTTTCATTATAGATCTTATGGGACTTTTTTTCTACAATAAAAACGGCTCCATAATATCTATAGGGGATTTACCCACTACAAATATTATAGAGCCATTTTATGGTTGTTCTCGTTTATTATTACTTCCAATTCTTGAGTGAAATTTCTCCGCTATTGAGCCAGATTTCTTTTCCGTTATCACATTGAACTAAAAGTTTGCCATTTTCTGAGATATCTTTAGCAAGTCCCTTGTGGTCTTTTTGATCTAGTGTGAAAGTCACTTCTTTTCCTAGAACGAATGACTGTTTTTTATATAGGTATAATAACTCATCTGCTGGCGTTTTGAAGAAAGAACGCCAGATTTCTATGATTAATTCATTTCTGGTAATAGGTGCTGGAGCTTTGAATAAACTAGCAGCTTTTTCTTTTAATTCTTGAGGGAAGTCTTTAATAGTAAAGTTGATTCCTACTCCAATAATGATATCTGTGACTAAGCCAGTTTCTACAGAGGTCATTGCTTCAGTGAGGATTCCTCCAATTTTATGATTTTTGAGGTAGATATCATTGACCCATTTTATGTCGACATCTATTAAAGTTAGGTTCTTAATGGCTTTGTAGATAGCTCCTGCTACAAGTAGTGTGTAGGATGGTAATTTGTCATAGGGAAGATTTGGTTTGAGATGGAGTGTCATATAAATGCCACCTTGTGGGGAGTAGAAAGAACGTTGAAAACGGCCACGGCCAGCTGTTTGATAGGAAGCTAGATAGAGGGTGTTTGCTTCATTTCCTAAATCAATTGCTTCTTTTGCATCGAGTTGTGTTGATCTTGTTTCGGGTTTAAAACTGATTTTAATTGGAAGATTTTGTTCTAGAAGTTCTGGAAGAATAAGGTCTCCATTCACCAGTTTATAGCCTTTGTTTTTGATACTATCAATTTCAATGCCTTCTTGTTCTAAACGCTTGATGGCTTTCCAAATTGATGTTCTAGTCAGTGATAGTTCTTCTGCAATCTTTTCTCCGCTGATATAATCGGTTTCTTTAGCTAGAATTTGGTAGACGGCTTGGTAGGATTTCATAGTGTTTCCTTTCTTCAGATATTGTAAATGATTTAAATATAGTTTGGATAGTTGGTCAAAACCTTATTATATTACTACTATTTTAACATATACCTAGTCTTTACGGTATGATTTTCTTATAGTAAATCTAGTCATTAAGTTTGAGTTTTGAAATATCAGTATTTTTGCTCCCTTTTTTACCTAGTAAACGTTTCCTTTGTTTTCAAATTGCTAAAAAAGTGGTACAATAAAGGGTAGCTTACTATTATCTGAATCAACTGATTTGGAGAGAAAGGATTCATTTTGAAATCAATAGGCTTTATTGAAAAGCTGAAAGGGTTGTCTAGTAAAGAGCTGATTTTATTGGGAATTATCCTGAGTATCTTTTTACCCTTTTATCTTTTTGTAGTTGTATTCTGTTTATATATTATCAGTTTAATTTTCACAGGAGACATGAAAAGTATTCTTCAGAAAATGGGGGAGCATCCGATGCTACTTCTTTTTCTTGGCTATAGTACTGTTATATCCGTTTTTGCACAAAATTGGATGGGAGTTGTGGCTTCAGTAGGAATTTTTCTATTTACTGTTTTCTTTTTGCATTATCAGTCGATTTTATCACATAAATTATTTCGATTTATTTTGCAGCTCGTCTTGTTTGGTAGCGTCTTGTCAGCTGCTTTTGCGAGTTTAGAACATTTCCAAATTGTGAAGAAATTCAACTATGCTTTTCTTTCACCCAATATGCAGGTGTGGCATCAGAATCGTGCTGAAGTGACCTTCTTTAATCCTAATTATTATGGTATTATTTGTTGTTTCTGTATCATGATTGCCTTCTATCTGTTTACAACGACCAAGTTGAATTGGTTGAAAGTATTCTGTGTGTTTGCAGGCTTTGTGAATCTCTTTGGATTGAACTTTACTCAAAATCGAACTGCCTTTCCTGCTATTATCGCTGGAGCCATTATTTATCTCTTTACGACCATTAAAAACTGGAAGGCCTTTTGGCTTAGTATTGGGGTCTTTGCGATTGGCTTGAGTTTCCTCTTTTCTAGTGATTTGGGAGTTCGGATGGGGACTTTAGACTCTTCTATGGAAGAACGCATTTCTATCTGGGATGCTGGGATGGCCTTGTTTAAGCAAAATCCTTTTTGGGGTGAAGGGCCATTGACCTATATGCACTCTTATCCTCGGATAAATGCTCCTTATCATGAACATGCTCACAGTCTTTATATTGATACGATTCTGAGTTACGGAATTGTGGGGACTATTTTACTAGTTTTGTCTTCTGTGGCTCCTGTTCGCTTGATGATGGATATGAGTCAGGAGTCGGGGAAACGTCCGATTATCGGTCTTTATCTGTCTTTCCTTACAGTGGTTGCTGTACACGGAATCTTTGATCTGGCCCTCTTTTGGATTCAGTCAGGTTTCATTTTCTTGCTGGTTATGTGCAGTATTCCATTGGAGCATCGAACGTTGGTATCGGACATGACGGATTAAGTTTTATAAGATTAAAAATCTTCTACCTTGGGTAGGAGATTTTTTACTGGGAAAAATTATTTCTAAATCGAAATAGTTGACAGATGGAATGACAAGTGTTACAATTATTTCATTCGTTTCGATATCGAAATAAATTGGAGGTGTCATGAAAGATAGTCATTTGGTAGCCCATCATATTCGTTTGTTGAATGGGCGGATTTTTCAAAAGTTACTGAGCCAAGATCCTGAAGCTCTTTATCGTAGTGAGCAGGGAAAGATTTTAGCGGTTTTATGGAATAGTGAAACAGGCTGTGCAACTGCGACAGATATTGCTCTGGCAACTGGGCTTGCTAACAATACACTGACGACGATGATTAAAAAACTAGAGGAACAAAATCTTGTAACCGTTAGTCCATGTGGAGAAGATAAGCGTAAGAAGTATTTGGTTTTAACAGAGTTGGGGCAGTCTCAGAAAGAAGTGGGGCATCGTGTCAGTCAGAAATTGGATACGATCTTTTACAAAGGATTCACCGAGGAAGAAATTCGCCAATTTGAAGGTTTTCGAGAAAGAATTTTGGCTAATCTGAAAGAGGAGGAAAATGAGGCTTAAATCATGTCACAACAAGTGAAAAATGCTCACAACCTATACATTCATGCTATCCAAGATGGACGAGTTGCTGAGGCTCAAGCCCAGTCTGTAGGGGATACTTATATCCAACACTCGACAGGTGTGCCTGATGGTAAAGAAGGATTTGCAGTCTTCTTTGCAAATTTCTTCGAGCGCCATCCAGAGCGTCAGATGAAGATTGTCCGCACTATTGAGGATGGCAATCTGGTCTTTGTTCATGTTCATCAATATCTGAATGGTGGGAAAGCTCAATGGGTGACGACAGATACTTTCCGTGCAGATGAGAATGGACGTATCGTGGAGCATTGGGATGTTATTGACTACTATCGTGCCCCAGAAAATGGAAAGTTAGACCAGATCTTTGGAGATTTTGAAATCACGGATTTGGATAAGACAGTAGCAAATAAAAAGTTGGTTCGCCGTTTTTTGATAGAAATTTTTCAAAATGGGGAGCTGGAGCAGTGGAGTGATTATGTGGCAGACGATTTGATTCAGCATAATCATGAGATTGGACAAGGAAGTGCTGCTTATAAAAACTATGTGGCTGAACATGGCGTCACTTTTGACTTTGTTTTCCAACTCTTAGGACAAGGAAACTATGTGGTCAGCTATGGTCAGAGTCAGATTGATGGGCTGGCTTATGCCCAGTATGATATCTTCCGACTAGAAAACGGTAAAATTGTGGAGCATTGGGATAATAAGGAAGTTATGCCTAAGGTAGAAGACTTGACCAATCGAGGAAAGTTTTAAATTGAGGATACAGAATGATTGAATACAAAAATGTAGCCTTGCGCTACACAGAAAAAGATGTCTTGAGAGATGTTAATTTACGGATTGAGAATGGGGAATTTATAGTTTTAGTAGGGCCTTCTGGCTCAGGTAAGACAACCATGATTAAGATGGTTAACCGCCTCTTGGAACCAACTGATGGAAATATTTATATGGATGGCAAGCGCATCAAAGACTATGACGAGCGGGAGCTTCGTCTTTCTACTGGTTATGTTTTACAGGCCATTGCTCTGTTTCCCAATCTAACGGTCGCGGAAAATATTGCCCTGATTCCTGAGATGAAGGGCTGGACTAAGGAAGAAATTGCTCAGAAAACAGAAGAGCTTTTGGCTAAGGTTGGTTTACCAGTGGCTGAGTATGGACATCGACTTCCTAATGAATTATCTGGTGGAGAACAGCAACGGGTCGGTATTGTTCGTGCTATGATTGGTCAGCCTAAGATTCTCCTCATGGATGAACCTTTTTCAGCCTTGGATGCTATTTCTCGCAAACAGTTGCAGGTTCTGACGAAAGAATTGCATAAAGATTTTGGGATGACAACGATTTTTGTGACCCATGATACGGATGAAGCCTTGAAATTGGCAGACCGTATTGCTGTCTTGCAGGATGGAGAGATTCGCCAGGTGGCGAATCCTGAGACCATTTTAAAAGCTCCTGCCACAGAATTTGTAGCAGACTTGTTTGGAGGTAGTGTTCATGACTAATTTAATTACAACTTTTCAGGATCGTTTTAGTGATTGGTTGACAGCTCTATCTCAACATTTGCAGTTGTCACTTTTGACCTTGTTACTAGCTATTTTGCTTGCGGTTCCCTTGGCTATTTATCTTCGCTATCATGAGAAGTTGGCGGATTGGGTCTTACAGATTGCAGGGATTTTCCAGACCATCCCGTCTCTTGCCTTGTTGGGCCTCTTTATTCCTTTGATGGGAATTGGGACTTTGCCGGCTTTGACAGCTCTAGTGATTTATGCGATTTTTCCGATTTTGCAAAATACAATCACTGGGTTAAAGGGAATTGATCCGAGTCTGCAAGAGGCTGGGATTGCCTTTGGGATGACTAGGTGGGAGCGACTCAAGAAGTTTGAAATTCCACTTGCCATGCCTGTTATGATGTCTGGGATTCGAACTGCGGCTGTCTTGATTATCGGTACGGCAACCTTGGCTGCCTTGATTGGTGCAGGGGGACTGGGTTCCTTTATCCTTTTGGGAATTGACCGTAATAATGCCAGTCTGATTTTGATTGGGGCACTTTCTTCCGCAGTGCTTGCCATTGCCTTTAACTTCCTACTAAAAGTGATGGAAAAGGCAAAATTGCGGACGATTTTCTCTGGTTTTGCCTTGGTGACCATATTGCTTGGTTTGTCTTATAGTCCAGCTCTTTTGGCTCAAAAAGAGAAAGAAAACTTGGTTATTGCTGGGAAATTGGGACCGGAACCAGAAATTTTGGCCAATATGTATAAACTCCTTATTGAAGAAAATACCAGCATGACTGCGACTGTTAAACCGAATTTTGGGAAAACAAGCTTTCTTTATGAAGCTTTGAAAAAAGGCGATATTGACATCTATCCTGAATTTACTGGTACGGTGACTGAAAGTTTGCTGCAACCATCACCTAAAGTGAGTCATGAGCCAGAGCAGGTTTATCAGGTGGCGCGTGATGGTATTGCCAAACAGGATCATCTAGCCTATCTCAAACCCATGTCTTATCAAAATACCTATGCTGTAGCTGTTCCAAAAAAGATTGCTCAAGAATATGGCTTGAAGACCATTTCGGACTTGAAAAAAGTGGAAGGGCAGTTGAAGGCTGGATTTACACTCGAATTTAATGACCGTGAAGATGGAAATAAGGGCTTACAATCAATGTATGGTCTCAATCTCAATGTAGCTACGATGGAACCAGCCCTTCGCTATCAGGCTATTCAGTCAGGTGATATTCAAATCACGGACGCCTATTCGACTGATGCGGAATTGGCGCGTTATGATTTGCAGGTCTTGGAAGATGACAAGCAACTCTTCCCACCTTATCAAGGAGCTCCACTGATGAAAGAAGCTCTTCTCAAGAAACATCCAGAGTTGGAAACAGTTCTCAATAAATTGGCTGGTAAAATTACTGAAAGCCAGATGAGCCAGCTCAACTACCAAGTCGGTGTTGAAGGCAAGTCAGCAGAACAAGTAGCCAAGGAGTTTCTACAAGAACAAGGTTTGTTGAAGAAATAGCTTGAAAAGCTAAACTCAACTTTGTTAAACGACCATATAGAAGAACGCTCAGACAATGTCGTCTGGGCTTTTTTGATTATTGAAAAGATAAAAAACTCAGTAGCCTAGAAATAAGGCAACCGAGCTTTAATCTGTATTCAATTTTTAGGAATGAGAAGGTCTAGATAAAACTGCACAACTTCTTGGTCTGTAAAGTCTTGTCCTTTTTTGAGCCACCAGGTCAATGTCTCGATAAAGTTGGACACGACTAAGTGTTGGAGGTAAGAAGCAGGCAGACTTGGGTGTGCTTCTTTAAACTCATCAGTTAGCATGGGATAGACGTGGTGCTCCAGCTCTCTCCGGAGTTGACGGAGGAAGTAGTCATTCTTGGAGAATAGTAAACTGGTGATATGGTCTTGGTTTTTCTGAAAATGGAGAAAGAGGTGGGCGAGGTAGTCCTCAGTTGAAATGGGTTGCTCTCTTTCAAAGAGATGATGGAAGAGGTGGCGGCAAAGCGCGTCCAGAAGTAGTTCCTTACTCTCATAGTGACAGTAAAAGGTGGATCGTCCCACATCTGCGAGATCAATGATATCCTGAACTGTAGTGGCTTCGTAACCCTTATCGTTTAAAAGTTGTAGAAAAGCTTGATAGATGGCTTTTTTTGTTTTGCTGATACGGCGGTCAATGGTAGTCATATGGACACTTGAGGCAAATTGTTCAGAAATGAATAAAGCTGACGTTTTGCTTCTATCCTTTCTTTGAGTTTTAGTGGATAATGATAATGAACAATGTATTCATAAATCTATTATAACAAAGGAATGAGAAAGATGAAGACAAAATATACTGTTTGGGTAGCTTTTTTCTTAAATTTAAGCTATGCTATTGTTGAGTTTATCGCAGGAGGAATATTTGGTTCGAGTGCCGTTCTCGCTGATTCTGTTCATGACTTGGGAGATGCTATAGCCATTGGCATATCGGCCTTTTTGGAAACAATCTCAAATCGAGAAGAAGATAGGCAGTACACCTTGGGTTACAAGAGATTTAGTCTTTTAGGGGCCCTGGTGACTGCTGTGATTCTTATCATAGGATCCATCCTAGTGATTTTGGAAAATATAACTAAACTTTTTAATCCACAGCCAGTTAATGATGAAGGTATCCTCTGGCTAGGAGTCATTGCAGTAAGTATCAATGTGCTAGCTAGTCTAGTAGTTCGTAAGGGAAAGACAAAAAATGAGTCAATTCTTAGCCTGCATTTTTTGGAAGATACTCTTGGTTGGTTGGCTGTCATTCTAATGGCGATTATCCTCAGATTTACAGATTGGTATATCCTTGATCCGCTCTTATCGCTTGTCATTTCTATCTTCATTCTAACAAAAGCTATTCCTCGCTTTTGGAGCGCGTTAAAGATTTTCTTGGATGTTGTACCAGAAGGAGTAGAGACGGGTGATTTGGAGAAGGATTTGGAGGCTTTGATCAATGTCAAAAGTGTCAATCAACTTAGCATTTGGTCCATGGATGGTCTGGAAAATAATGCCATTATTCATCTCTGTTTAGAGGATTGGGAGCAGATGATAGCAACAAAGAATCAAGTGCGTCAGCTCTTAGAAGAAAGAGGAATTCAGAATATTACCATCGAAGTGGATGCCAGCGAAAGCAATCATGCGCAACATAAACGGAGGGTAACAACCTTAGAGCAACCCCATGGGCATCAACACTAGAAAAAGCGACCTTTTGTTGAGGTCTTTTTGATATTTGATTTGAAAGATGTTTTCACCATACTATTTGACTAATGAAAAGGTATGCTAATAAGAGAACTGATAATGATAAAAATTTTTTCGATTAGATGCAAAATGCTTGACTTGGAGTCAACTCAAAGTTATATAATGAGATAAGTGAGTTCGAATAGCTTAAACTCAATGAATAAAATGAGAGGAGGTTAGTGTATGAATATTAAATCTGCCAGTGACTTGTTGGGAATTTCAGCGGATACGATTCGGTATTATGAACGGGTTGGTCTTGTGCCACCGATTACTCGAACCGCAACTGGAATTCGTGATTTTCAAGATCAGGATATCGAAGCGCTGGAATTTATTAAGTGTTTTCGTTCGGCAGGTGTCTCTGTGGACAGTTTAGTTGACTATATGTTGCTCTACCAAAAGGGGGATGAAACGAGAGAGGAAAGACTTGGTATTTTAGAAGACGAAAAGAAAAAATTAGAGGAGCGCTTGTCTCAGTTACAGACGGCTTTAAATCGCTTAAATACCAAAATTAGACTTTATAAGGAAGGGAAATTTTAAATGAAATCAGCAGTATATACAAAGGCAGGTCAGGTTGGTCTTGCTAGCATTGAACGTCCGCAAATTATAGACGCAGATGATGTGATTATTCGTGTGGTTCGTGCGTGCGTTTGTGGTTCAGATTTATGGAGGTACCGTAATCCAGAAACGAAAGCTGGACACAAAAATAGTGGACACGAAGCGATTGGGATTGTCGAAGAAGCTGGGGAAGCCATTACGACGGTGAAACCAGGTGATTTTGTCATTGTCCCTTTTACTCATGGATGTGGTGAGTGTGATGCCTGTCTTGCTGGCTTTGACGGTTCTTGCGACAATCATATTGGTAATAACTTGGGAGGCGATTTTCAGGCGGAATATATTCGTTTCCACTATGCAAACTGGGCGCTGGTTAAAATCCCAGGACAACCTTCAGATTATAGCGAAGGCATGCTTAAGTCTCTATTAACTCTTGCTGATGTCATGCCGACTGGTTACCATGCAGTGCGTGTTGCTAATGTTCAAAAAGGGGATAAGGTTGTCGTTATCGGTGACGGGGCTGTTGGGCAATGTGCTGTTATTGCCGCTAAAATGCGTGGTGCATCACAAATTATCCTTATGAGCCGTCATGAAGACCGCCAAAAGATGGCTCTGGAGTCGGGTGCGACAGCTATTGTAGCTGAGCGAGGTCAAGAAGGTATTGCCAGGGTGCGTGAAATTCTCGGTGGCGGAGCGGACGCAGCACTTGAATGTGTTGGTACGGAGGCTGCTGTAGAACAGGCGCTAGGTGTTCTTCATAATGGAGGTCGTTTGGGATTTGTAGGAGTCCCACACTATAATAATCGTGCTCTTGGTTCGACATTTATGCAAAATATCTCTGTAGCAGGTGGGGCAGCTTCTGCGACAACATACGATAAGCAATTTTTACTAAAAGCCGTCCTTGATGGTGATATCAATCCAGGTCGCGTCTTTACTTCAAGTTATAAACTGGAAGATATTGATCAAGCCTACAAAGATATGGATGAACGTAAGACCATTAAGTCTATGATTGTGATGAACTAAAAAAGAAAATCCTAATGGAGATTTGAGACTCTCTATTAGGATTTTTTGTCATGTTTAATTTGTGGAGTTATGGCAGAGTACTCTCTCTCAATGTCAGTCTGGTTCCCAGCATAGTCAGGCTAGGAATTTTGCGACCGTGGAGGACTTCCTTGTTAAGAATATCCATACCTGCTCGGCCCATTTCTTCGGTATAGACGGTGATGCTGGAGAGGGGAGGATAGACTTGCTTGGTCAGACTAGTGTCGTTAAAAGAAATGAGGCTGACGCGATCTGGCAGGCTGATTCCAGTTTCTTGGAGGGCACGGAGGGCGCCGATAGCTAAGCTATCGCTGGCTGCGAAAAAGGCTGGTGGGAGTTGGTCTCCCAAGTTCTGAATGGCCTCCTTCATCAAGTCATAGCCAGACTGGGCAGTAAAGCTTCCTTGAAAGATCAGTTCATCATGATAGATTCCTTTTGTTTGACTGTAGTTCTTAAAATTTTCCAGACGCTTGTCCTCAATGATTTCTTCTTGGTCGGTTGTTTCCTCAAGTCCTGTTAGAATTCCGATACGGTCCATTCCTTGGCTGAGAAAATAATCGACAACCTGTTTCATGGCAGTGTAAAAATCCGTGATAATGCAGGTGTGTCCCAGTGAAAGAGTATCGCTGTCTAGAAATACAAGAGGTTTTTGGTATTCTTCAAAGGCAGAAATCTGAGCTCGACTAAATTTTCCGATGCAGAGAATCCCAATCACTTCTTCGCTTAGGGTAAAAGGATGGTCATTAAAATAGCGCAAGATATCGTAGTCCAACTCTTGGGCTCTTTTTTCTATGCCTAGGCGAATCTGGTAGTAGTAGAGGTCGTCCAGCTCCCCTTGTTCACTGACCCATTGGATAATGGCAATCTTTTGCTTGGGTTTGTGGGACTCGCCTGTCTTGAGGTGCTTGGTGTAGCCCAGCTCTTCAGCAACGGTTAAAATACGGTGCCTGATTTCTTCTGTAACAGATAGGCTCTGGTCGCGGTTTAGGACACGGGATACGGTCGCGATAGAGACAGAGGCTAGCTGTGCAATGTCTTTTAAGGTAGCCATAAATCCTCCTTGATTAGATTAGTATATCATATTTTTCTGTATTTTACTGATAGTTTAGTAAAATTTTAGTAAAAAGGATTGACCTTGGGAAATCCCTTGGATACAATAGAAGAAAACGATTACATGTTAAGGTGACTTAACGGACAGTCAAAGGAGAATTCATATGACACAACATCTTACTGCTGAAACTCTTCGCAAAGATTTTTTTGCTGTTTTTGGTCAAGAAGCAGACCAAACATTCTTTTCACCAGGTCGTATCAATTTGATTGGTGAACACACGGACTACAACGGTGGGCACGTTTTTCCAGCTGCTATTTCCTTGGGAACTTACGGTGCAGCTCGCAAGCGTGACGACCAAGTCTTGCGTCTATACTCAGCTAACTTTGAGGACAAGGGCATTATCGAAGTGCCTCTCGCTGACCTCAAGTTTGAAAAAGAGCACAGCTGGACCAATTATCCAAAAGGGGTTCTTCATTTCTTGCAAGAAGCTGGCCATGTGATTGACAAAGGTTTTGATTTTTATGTTTATGGGAATATCCCAAATGGTGCTGGTTTGTCTTCTTCAGCATCCCTTGAACTTTTGACAGGAGTCGTGGCAGAGCATCTCTTTGATTTAAAATTAGAGCGTCTCGATTTGGTTAAAATTGGAAAACAAACAGAAAACAACTTTATCGGAGTCAACTCTGGCATTATGGACCAGTTTGCTATCGGTATGGGAGCTGACCAACGTGCTATTTACTTAGATACTAACACTTTAGAGTATGACTTGGTGCCGCTTGATTTGAAGGACAATGTTGTTGTTATCATGAATACCAACAAACGCCGTGAACTAGCAGACTCTAAATACAATGAACGCCGTGCTGAGTGTGAGAAAGCAGTAGAAGAATTGCAAGTTGCCTTGGATATTCAGACATTGGGTGAGTTGGACGAGTGGGCCTTTGACCAATACAGCTATCTGATTAAAGACGAAAATCGTTTGAAACGTTCTCGCCATGCTGTGCTTGAAAACCAACGTACCCTTAAAGCTCAAGCAGCCCTTCAAGCAGGTGATTTGGAAACATTTGGTCGCTTGATGAATGCGTCACACGTTTCTCTAGAACATGACTATGAAGTGACTGGTTTGGAATTGGATACCCTCGTTCATACTGCTTGGGCTCAGGAAGGTGTTCTCGGTGCTCGTATGACAGGGGCAGGTTTTGGCGGATGTGCCATTGCTTTGGTGCAAAAAGATGCTGTTGATGCCTTTAAGGAAGCTGTTGGCAAACACTACGAGGAAGTAGTTGGCTACGCTCCAAGCTTCTATATCGCTGAAGTTGCAGGTGGCACTCGCGTCCTTGACTAGTCAAAAGGAGGCTCTATAGTGACCTTAGTAGATAAATTTGTAACACATGTCATTTCTGAAAGTTCATTTGAGGAAATGGATCGAATCTACCTGACCAATCGTGTCTTGGCACGAGTGGGAGATGGTGTTTTGGAAGTTGAGACCAATCTGGATAAATTGATTGACCTTAAGGACCAGCTGGTTGAGGAAGCCGTTCGATTAGAGACGATTGAAGATAGTCAGACTGCGCGTGAAATCCTCGGTGCTGAACTGATGGATTTGGTAACTCCTTGTCCGAGTCAGGTCAATCGTAACTTCTGGTCAACCTATGCCCACTCTCCTGAGCAAGCGATAGCGAATTTCTACCAACTCAGTCAGAAGAATGACTACATCAAACTCAAGGCCATTGCTAAAAATATCGCTTATCGTGTTCCATCTGATTACGGTGAACTTGAAATTACCATCAACCTCTCTAAGCCTGAAAAGGATCCGAAAGAGATTGTGGCAGCCAAGTTGGTGCAAGCTAGTAATTATCCTCAGTGTCAGCTCTGTATTGAAAATGAAGGCTACCATGGTCGAGTTAACCACCCAGCTCGCAGTAACCACCGTATTATCCGTTTTGAAATGGCTGGTCAGGAGTGGGGCTTCCAGTATTCGCCCTATGCTTACTTTAATGAGCATTGTATTTTCTTAGATGGCCAGCATCGTCCCATGGCGATTAGTCGTCAGAGCTTTGAACGTTTGTTGGCTATCGTAGAGCAGTTTCCAGGATATTTTGCAGGATCTAATGCCGATCTGCCGATTGTGGGGGGCTCTATTCTAACTCACGATCACTATCAGGGGGGACGACATGTTTTTCCTATGGAATTGGCTCCCTTGCAAAAGACTTTCTCTTTTGCTGGTTTTGAGCAGGTCAAGTCTGGGATTGTCAAGTGGCCTATGTCTGTCCTACGTTTGACTTCGGGTTCCAAAGAAGATTTGATCAACTTAGCTGATAAGATTTTGCAAGAATGGCGCCAGTATTCAGACCCTGAAGTGCAGATTTTGGCAGAGACAGACGGGACACCGCATCACACCATCACACCAATTGCACGTAAACGCAATGGACAATTTGAGTTGGACTTGGTCTTGAGAGACAATCAGACTTCTGCAGAACATCCTGATGGCATCTATCATCCCCACAAGGATGTTCAACATATCAAGAAGGAAAATATCGGCTTGATTGAGGTCATGGGCTTGGCTATCTTGCCACCACGTCTGAAAGCAGAAGTGGAGCAAGTAGCTAGCTATCTTGTAGGAGAAGCTGTTACAGTTGCCGATTATCATCAGGAATGGGCTGACCAACTTAGAGCCCAATATCCAGACCTAACAGATAAAGAAAAAGCCCTTGAAATCGTCAAGGACTCTGTTGGTGCTATCTTTGCGCGTGTACTTGAGGATGCAGGAGTCTACAAGCAAACGGAACAGGGACAGGCAGCCTTTATGCGCTTTGTGGAGCAGGTCGGAATTTTGCCAGACTAGGAGCTTTCTCCTTGCACAGTCCTATAAAAAGTAGTATCATAGTGTCGTTTGAAATATCAGGAGGAAACGATGAAAGATTTTCATTTTGACGCTATATCTGCCTTTGAAAATTACGAAATAGAGAAAATGAGAGATGGTCACGTTGTGGTGACGACCAAAGTAGTGGACTCGTCGCTCAACTACTATGGCAATGCTCATGGTGGCTATCTCTTTACTCTCTGTGACCAGATCAGTGGTTTGGTGGTTATCTCGCTGGGGCTTGATGGGGTGACACTCCAATCTTCTATCAACTACCTCAAAGCAGGAAAACTCGACGATGTGCTGACCATTAAAGGAGAATGTGTCCATCAAGGTCGCACAACCTGTGTGGTGGATGTGGATATTACCAATCAAGAGGGCAGAAATGTCTGCAAAGCAACCTTTACCATGTTTGTCACAGGCCAGCGGTCAGAAGACAGACAGGTAAGGATATAGATAAACAAAAAAGAGGTGTAAACCTCTTTTTCTTATTTCTTTTTATGATTTAGTACCGCATTGAGGACAATGGCAAGTAGGCTGGCTACGACGATTCCGTTTGAGAAGAACATTTGGAAGGCTGTCGGCATGCTGACAAAGAGATTACTGTTGTTGAGTCCGACACCTGCAGCGATTGATACAGCTGCGATAAGGAAGTTGTGTTCATTGTTAGCAAAGTCAACACGAGCGAGGATTTGCATCCCTTGAATAGATACAAATCCAAACATCACCAGCATAGCACCACCGAGGACAGGGCTCGGAATGATTTGGGCAAGGGCGCCAAACTTAGGAAGGAGTCCCAGGAGAACCAGGAAACCAGCTGCGTAGTAGATTGGTAGGCGAGTCTTGATACCTGACAATTTAACCAAACCAACGTTTTGTGAAAATCCTGTGTAAGGGAAGGTGTTAAAGATTCCTCCGAGAAGTACGGCCAAACCTTCTGCGCGGTAACCGTTGCGCAGGCGCGTGCTGTCGATTGGATCCTTTGTGATATCAGACAAAGCCAGGTAAACACCAGTTGATTCAACCATAGAAACCGTTGCGATGATACACATCATGACAATAGATGAGATTTCAAAGGTTGGCATCCCAAAGTAGAGGGGAGTTGGGACATGGACAAGTGGTGCTGCCGCAACAGGAGAGAAATCAACCAAGCCCATGCTAGCAGCAATGGCAGTTCCAACAACTAGACCAATCAAAATAGAGATAGACTTGATAAATCCTTTGGTAAAGATGTTAATCAAGAGGATAATCAGAACAGTGATAGCTGCAAGCAAGAGACTTTGACCAGTTGGTTCTGGAACGTTATTTCCCATATTTCCAATAGCGACAGGAATCAAGGTTAAACCAATCGTGGTAATTACAGAACCTGTTACGATAGATGGGAAGAGATTGGCCACTTTTGAGAAGATGCCTGAAACAAGAACAACGTAAATCCCTGATGCGATAAGGGCACCAAACATAGCGCCACTACCATGGCTTTGTCCAATCATAATCAAGGGAGCAACTGATTGGAAGGCAACTCCAAGAACGATTGGGAGTCCAATCCCAAAGTATTTGTTGAGTTGGAGTTGGAGGAAGGTTGCCACCCCACACATGAAGATATCTGTGGAAATCAGGTAGGTCAACTGCTCAGTTGAATAGCCAAGGGCTGTCGCAATCATGATGGGAACCAGGATGGATCCTGAGTACATGGCTAGTAAGTGTTGCAAGCCAAGAACGGCTGCTTGCGAATGTTTTTCTTGAGTTTGCATTAGAGATCTGCCTCCTTAAAAATAACTTGACCATTTTCAAAACGATCCAAACGAGCGAGTGATAGGACAGGATAGCCTGCTTTTTCAAGCAAATCACGGCCATCTTGGAAAGATTTTTCAATCACAATACCGATAGCTTTGACTGTTGCTCCAGCCTGTTCGATGATTTGAATCAAGCCTTTAGCAGCTTGGCCATTAGCAAGGAAGTCGTCGATAATCAAAACCTTGTCCTCTGGTGAGAGGAATTTTCCAGCGATAGAAACGGTGCTGGTTACCTGCTTGGTAAAGGAGTAAACTTCGGCAGTTAAGATGCCTTCGTTCATAGTGATGTTCTTAGCTTTTTTAGCGAAAATCATGGGAACGTTTAAGGCTTCCGCTGTAAAAACGGCTGGGGCAATACCCGACGCTTCAATGGTCACGACTTTGGTAATACCAGCAGAAGCAAATTTTTCTGCAAAAACCTTACCAATTTCTCGCATCAAGCCAAAGTCAACTTGGTGGGTTAAAAAGGAATCCACCTTGAGGATGTTATCACCCAAGATATGCCCATCCTTGAGGATGCGCTCTTCTAATAATTTCATAAGACCTCCTAAAGTCTAAAAGCCAGTTTACTTGTTGGTTAAATGTTTCTATAGTGATCCAGTTTGCTAGTACTATATATTTGATAAAACTAGTACGAGCGAAGCGGGTCTTATCAAATATTTCCCGTTGTAGTGGTATCATAGACAATAATCTTGTTATTGTCTATGACGGGATTTTTGAGACTTTTGGCTCAAAAATTAGGGATGAAATTCCGGAGGAAGTTGCTCCCGTCCGCACTAATTAAGGGAAATATTAAAAATATTCAAAAAGGACTTACTTAATCTCTAAGCAAGTCCCCAAAATAGGCATGGCAAAAACGACCATACCTCCAAGATAACTTACTTATTGTTAGGTGTTCCGGCACCTTGTAGAAACGTCGTGCCAATTCACGACATAAACAAGTAAAACGATATTCAATTTTAAATAGGCTTGTGCCAATGTTTTTATTTTACACTAAATAACTTTAAAAATCAAATATTTTGTTAGTGTTTTGGTTTAAAAAACGAACAAATATAATAAAAATGGGCAAAAAACAACTTATTAGCTAACATTTAGAAGGTTTTTCCATCATAAAAGGCATATTATCAAGATTTTTCAAGAGCTGACAATATGCCTTTTTAACTTTAAAGACTTTTTCCCAATCTTTATTATTCTACTCGCTAAATCTTAAAAAATAACCATCTGGATCCAAAATCGCAAATTCATGGGGATATATAAAGCTATCTCCTACTCGAAATTCTCTTTTTGTCAGGGGACGATGGATAGGATAGTCAGCTTCCAGCAGTTTTTGGTGGAGCTGAGGAACATCTGCAATGCCAAAGGAAATATTGACACCGCGCCCGAAAGGATAGGTCAGCTGAGCTAATTCTTCTGCGCTGCCTTCTTCTAGCATAAGTTGGCAATCTTCAAGAGAAAGGAAGAGGAAGTTCTCCTCTGGACGCTCGTATTCGACAGAGAATCCTAGCAGGTCGTAGTAGAAGTGGCGTGATTTTTCGATGTCAGATACTACAAATTCAGGAATGACAGCTTGATAGTCCATTCGTTTTCTCCTTAGAGTTCAATCTCCATGACAATGGGTGTATGGTCTTGGCGAGCTCCTGAGTCAATCATATCAGATTTAGTGACCTTGTCTGCGAGACGGTTACTTGTGAGCCAGTAGTCGATTCTCCAGCCTGTATTGTTGATTTTAGAAGTCTTGCTGCGCTGTGCCCACCAAGTGTAGCGTTCTGGAACATCGCCGTGAATGTGGCGGAAGGTATCCGTAAATCCAGTTGCTAAAAGGTTGGTAAAACCAGCACGTTCCTCGTCTGTAAATCCTGGTGAACGGCGGTTGCTAGCAGGATTTGCAAGGTCGATTTCATTGTGGGCTACGTTGTAGTCACCGGTTGCAAGGACTGGTTTTTCTTTGTCTAGTTCAGCCAAGTATTCAGCATATTTGACATCCCAGACTTGACGTTCTTCCAAGCGTTTGAGGCCGTCTCCAGCGTTTGGAGTGTAAACTTGGGTCACGAAAAATTTATCAAATTCTAGAGTGATGATGCGGCCTTCCAAGTCCATGGTAGAAGGGGCACCGATTTCTGGGAAAGTGACATTAGGTGTAAGTTCTTTCTTATAGAGGAACATGGTTCCAGCATAGCCTTTACGGGCAGGTTCTTGGGAAGAGCGCCACGTGTTTTCGTAGCCTGGGAAGAGTTCTTCTAAAATTTCCAAGTGTTTCTTTGTAGGACCCTTGGCAGAAAGCTTGGTTTCTTGGATAGCAATGATATCAGCATTTTCAGCGACCAAGGTTTGTAGTACTTCTTGGGACAATTTGGCACGAGCTGAGTCACTAGTTAGGGCTGCATTGAGGGAATCAATATTCCATGAGATAAGTTTCATAAAGTTACCTTTTTCATTCAGATTATAGACTTTATTATACCAAAAAAAGGGCTATTTCCCCAACGTATGGTTTGAAAAATCACCCTCTTTCGTTTATAATGAAGAATGATTTTATGAAAAGGAGTGAAAATAAATGAAATTTTACTCATATGACTATGTGCTTAGCCAAATCAGTCAGCAAAATGGCATCATGATTGGCTTTGGGATTGTTCTCCTAGCCATCACAGGATTTTTTGCTTTTAAGGCCTATCGTGATAAAAAGGGGACTAAGTTTCGGGAATTGGTCATGATTTTGGCTTTGACTTTGGTAGCCATGCTTTTGGTGACAATTTCAAAATACCAGACCAATCAAGCCTCTAACAATCAATTTCAAACCTCCCTTCATTTCATAGAGGTTGTTTCCAAAGACTTGGGAGTGGATAAATCAGAAGTTTATGTCAATACTTCTGCAGCCACTGATGGAGCACTTATCAAGGTAGGTTCAAATTTCTATCGTGCCATGAACGGGAGCCAACCAGACAAGTATCTTTTAGAGAAATTAGAATTGCATCAACCAGACGCTATTGAATTGGTGGAGGTAAACAAATGACACTCAACTATATGGAAATTTTAATCAAACTGGCCTTGGGGCTCTTCTCGCTAGTTTTCGTGATCAATGTGACAGGAAAAGGAAACCTAGCGCCTAACTCTGCGACAGACCAAATTCAGAACTATGTTCTTGGTGGTATCATCGGTGGGGTGATTTACAATAGTTCAATTAGTATTCTGCAATACGCAGTGATTTTGATGATGTGGACGATTTTGGTCTTGACCCTCAAATGGCTCAACAATAATGTTCGTTTTGTCAAACGCTTGATTGATGGGAAACCAACTCTCCTCATCAAAAATGGGCAGATCGACCCAGAAGCCTGTCGTTCAGTTGGCTTGTCTGCGTCGGATGTTGCTCTCAAACTTCGTAGCCAAGGGATTTTCCAGATGAAGCAAGTTAAACGAGCTGTGCAAGAGCAAAATGGCCAACTCATCGTGGTCCAAATGGGAGATGAAAATCCTAAGTATCCAGTTGTGACTGACGGTGTGATCCAAGTCGATGTTTTGGAATCGATTGGCCGTAGCGAAGAGTGGCTGCTTGATAACCTAAGCAAACAAGGGCATGACAATGTAGCCAATATCTTTATCGCTGAGTATGACAAGGGTGTCGTCTCAGTCGTAACTTATGAATAAGAAAAACCTGGGGTCTTGTACTCTTCGAAAATCTCTTCAAACCGCGTCAACGTCGCCTTGCCGTATGTAGGTTACTGACTTTGTCAGTTCTATCTACAACCTCAAAGCGGTGCTTTGAGCAGCCTGCGGCTAGTTTCCTAGTTTGCTCTTTGATTTTCATTGAGTCTTGGCCTCAGGTTTCCATTTGCAATCAGAAAGGGATTTTATGTCCATTATTCAAAAACTTTGGTGGTTTTTCAAGTTAGAAAAGCGCCGTTATCTAGTCGGGATTGTGGCCCTGGTCTTGGTTTCCGTTCTCAATCTAATTCCCCCCATGGTTATGGGTCGGGTTATTGATGCTATCACCTCAGGGCAATTAACCCAGCAGGCCCTCCTTCTTGACCTATTTTACTTGCTTCTTGCAGCCTTTGGGATGTACTATCTGCGCTATGTTTGGCGTATGTATATCCTTGGGACTTCCTACCGTTTGGGACAGATTATGCGCTCTCGCTTATTTGAGCATTTCACAAAAATGTCTCCAGCTTTTTATCAAACCTATCGGACGGGGGACCTGATGGCACACGCAACCAATGATATCAATGCCCTAACGCGTCTGGCAGGGGGCGGTGTTATGTCTGCCGTGGATGCTTCAATCACGGCTTTAGTGACCTTGCTGACCATGCTTTTTAGCATTTCATGGCAAATGACCCTAGTTGCCATTCTACCCCTACCTTTTATGGCCTATGCGACTAGCCGTTTAGGGAGAAAGACTCATAAGGCCTTTGGCGAATCTCAGGCCGCCTTTTCCGAACTTAATAACAAGGTACAGGAGTCTGTATCGGGTATTAAAGTGACCAAGTCTTTCGGGTATCAGGCGGATGAGCTCAAGTCCTTTCAGGCAGTCAATGAATTGACCTTCCAAAAGAACCTCCAAACCATGAAATACGATAGTCTCTTTGATCCTATGGTTCTCTTGTTTGTTGGTTCCTCCTATGTTTTAACGCTTTTGGTCGGCTCCTTGATGGTTCAGAAAGGGCAAATCACGGTTGGGAATCTGGTCACTTTTATCAGTTATTTGGATATGCTGGTTTGGCCTCTTATGGCCATCGGCTTCCTCTTTAATATCACTCAGCGAGGGAAGGTTTCTTACCAGCGGATTGAGGAACTTTTGTCTCAGGAATCACCTGTACAAGACCCTGAGTTTCCTTTAGATGGAATTGAAAACGGGCGCTTGCAGTATGCCATTGACAGTTTTGCCTTTGAAAATGAGGAAACACTGACAAATGTTCACTTTAGTTTGGAAAAAGGGCAAACACTGGGCTTGGTTGGTCAGACAGGCTCTGGAAAAACGTCCTTGATCAAGCTCCTTTTGCGTGAATATGATGTGGATAAGGGTGCTATTTACCTAAACGGTCATAATATTCGTGACTATCGTCTGACAGATCTTCGTAGTCTCATGGGCTACGTCCCTCAGGACCAGTTCCTCTTTGCGACTTCAATCTTAGACAATATTCGCTTTGGGAATCCTGATTTACCCCTTTCAGCGGTCGAGGAAGCGACTAAGCTAGCCCAAGTTTACCAAGACATTGTAGCTATGCCTCAGGGATTTGATACGCTGATTGGAGAAAAAGGAGTCAGTCTTTCTGGAGGTCAAAAGCAGCGTCTGGCCATGAGTCGGGCTATGATTTTAGACCCTGATATCTTGATTTTGGATGATTCTTTGTCGGCCGTGGATGCCAAGACAGAGTATGCGATTATCGACAACCTCAAGGAGACGCGAAAGGACAAGACAACCATTATTACGGCTCATCGCCTCAGTGCGGTTGTCCATGCAGATTTGATTTTAGTCCTGCAAAATGGTCAAATTATCGAACGAGGCAGGCACGAAGACTTGCTAGCTATGGATGGCTGGTATGCCCAAACCTACCGGTCTCAGCAGTTAGAAATGAAAGGAGAAGAAGATGCAGAATAAACAAGAACAATGGGTTGTATTGAAGCGCTTGATGTCCTATCTCAAGCCTTATGGTCTCCTGACTTTTTTGGCACTCAGTTTTCTCCTAGCAACGACGGTCATTAAAAGTGTCATTCCCCTTGTGGCTTCCCACTTTATTGACCAGTATCTCAGCAATCTCAACCAATTCGCTGTGACCGTTTTGCTGGTCTACTATGGCCTTTATATCCTACAAACTCTGGTCCAGTATGTCGGTAATCTTCTCTTTGCGCGCGTGTCTTACAGTATTGTTAGGGATATTCGTCGGGATGCCTTTGCCAATATGGAAAAACTAGGCATGTCTTACTTTGACAAGACGCCAGCAGGTTCCATCGTCTCTCGTTTGACCAATGATACCGAGACTATCAGTGATATGTTTTCAGGGATTTTATCCAGCTTTATCTCAGCAGTTTTTATCTTTCTGACAACTCTGTATACCATGTTGGTGCTGGATTTTCGTTTGACAGCTTTAGTCCTGCTCTTTCTCCCCTTGATTTTCCTTTTGGTCAATCTCTATCGGAAAAAATCAGTGAAAATCATCGAAAAAACCAGAAGTCTCTTGTCGGATATCAATAGTAAGCTGGCAGAGAATATCGAGGGGATCAGGATTATCCAGGCCTTTAATCAAGAAAAGCGCCTGCAAGAAGAGTTTGATGAGATAAACCAGGAACATCTGGTCTACACCAACCGCTCAGTAGCCTTGGATTCCCTCTTCTTACGGCCGGCTATGAGCTTACTGAAGCTTTTGGGCTATGCAGTTTTGATGGCTTACTTTGGTTACCGTGGTCTTTCTATCGGGATAACGGCCGGAACTATGTATGCCTTTATCCAGTACATCAACCGTCTCTTTGATCCCTTGATTGAGGTGACGCAAAACTTTTCAACCCTTCAAACGTCCATGGTATCTGCAGGTCGTGTCTTTGCCTTGATTGACGAAACGACCTATGAGCCTCTTCAAAAAGATGGGCAAGCCAAAGTCAAAGAAGGCAATATCCGTTTTGAACATGTGTGTTTCTCTTATGATGGCAAACATCCGATTCTGGATGACATTTCCTTTTCAGTTAAGAAGGGAGAAACCATTGCCTTTGTAGGTCATACAGGTTCGGGAAAATCATCGATTATCAATGTCCTCATGCGTTTTTATGAATTTCAGTCAGGCCGCGTTCTCTTGGATGGTGTGGATATCCGAAACTACAGTCAGGAAGAGCTGAGAAAGAACATCGGTTTGGTCTTGCAGGATCCCTTCCTCTATCACGGGACTATCAAGTCCAATATCGCCATGTATCAAGATCTTAGTGATGAAGAAGTCCAGGCTGCGGCTGCCTTTGTTGATGCAGATTCCTTTATTCAGGACCTTCCGCAGGGTTATGATGCACCTGTGTCCGAGCGTGGTTCGAGCTTTTCTACTGGTCAGCGTCAGCTTCTTGCCTTTGCTAGAACAGTTGCTAGTCAGCCTAAAATCTTGATTTTGGATGAAGCGACAGCCAATATTGACTCTGAAACAGAAAGTTTGGTTCAAGATTCCCTAGCCAAGATGAGACAGGGGCGGACAACCATTGCTATTGCTCATCGTCTTTCGACCATCCAGGACGCCAACTGTATTTATGTCTTGGATAAGGGGCGCATCATCGAGAGTGGAACCCATGAGGAACTCTTGGCCTTGGGAGGAACCTATCACAAGATGTATAGCTTGCAGGCAGGGGCTCTTTCCTAAAGAAGAATTCCTCTAAATCACAGATTTCTTGCACCGCCTTTTCTATTTTGTGGTATAATGAAAAATGTTGATAAATACTATACTAACAAACAAAGGAGAAACAGCATGCTGAAATGGGAAGACTTGCCCGTGGAAATGCAATCAAGCGAGGTTGAGTCCTACTACCAGCTTGTCTCTAAAAGGAAGGGGTCGCTGATTTTCAAGCGTTGCCTGGATTGGGTTCTGGCCCTGTTTTTGCTACTTTTGACTTCTCCCATCTTTCTTATCTTGAGCATTTGGATCAAGTTGGATAGCAAGGGGCCTGTCATTTACAAGCAAGAGCGCGTGACCCAGTACAACCGTTCGTTCAAGATTTGGAAGTTCCGTACTATGGTAACGGATGCGGATAAAAAAGGAAGTCTGGTGACTTCTGCTAACGATAGCCGTATTACCAAAGTGGGAAATTTCATCCGCCGTGTGCGCTTGGACGAACTGCCTCAGTTGGTCAATGTCCTTAAAGGTGAGATGTCCTTTGTTGGAACAAGACCTGAGGTGCCACGTTACACCGAGCAGTACAGTCCTGAAATGATGGCGACCTTGCTCTTGCCAGCAGGAATCACCTCTCCAGCCAGCATCAACTACAAGGATGAGGACACGATCATCAGTCAAATGACGGAGAAAGGTCTGACGGTTGACCAAGCCTATGTCGAGCATGTTCTTCCTGAAAAGATGCGCTATAACCTCGCCTATCTCCGAGAGTTTAGTTTCCTTGGAGACATCAAAATCATGTTTCAAACCGTGTTTGAAGTACTAAAATAAAGTAGTCATGAGAAAATGAGTACAGATAAAAGGAGCAAATCAATGCCAAATTACAATATTCCATTTTCACCACCTGATATTACCGAAGCTGAAATTGCTGAAGTAGCAGATACCCTTCGTTCTGGTTGGATCACAACAGGTCCTAAGACAAAAGAACTGGAGCGTCGCTTGTCCCAATACACACAGACGCCTAAGACTGTCTGTCTTAACTCTGCAACTGCTGCTCTTGAGTTGATTTTGCGCGTTTTGGAAGTGGGACCTGGAGATGAAGTCATCGTTCCAGCCATGACCTATACAGCTTCATGTAGTGTTATCACGCACGTAGGAGCAACTCCTGTCATGGTGGATATCCAAGCAGATACTTTTGAGATGGACTATAACTTACTGGAGCAAGCTATCACTGAAAAGACTAAGGTGATTATTCCAGTAGAGCTTGCGGGGATTGTTTGCGACTATGACCGTTTGTTCCAAGTTGTGGAGAAGAAACGTGATCTCTTTACTGCTTCAAGCAAGTGGCAAAAGGTCTTTAACCGTATTGTGATTGTTTCTGATAGTGCCCACGCTTTGGGGTCTACTTATAAAGGGCAACCAGCTGGTTCTATCGCGGACTTTACTTCCTTCTCATTCCATGCCGTTAAGAACTTTACAACGGCAGAAGGTGGAAGTGCCACTTGGAAAGCCAATCCAGCGATTGATGACGAAGAAATGTACAAGGAATTCCAAATCCTTTCTCTTCACGGGCAAACTAAGGATGCTCTTGCCAAGATGCAACTGGGCTCATGGGAATATGATATCGTCACACCAGCCTACAAGTGTAATATGACCGATATCATGGCGTCACTTGGTTTGGTACAATTGGACCGTTACCCTGGTTTGCTAGAACGTCGTAAGGACATTGTGGACCGCTATGATCGTGGTTTTGCAGGTTCTCGTATTCATCCATTGGCACACAAGACTGATACTGTAGAATCTTCACGCCACCTCTACATCACCCATGTAGAAGGAGCGAGTTTAGAAGAACGCAATCTTATCATCCAAGAATTAGCAAAAGCAGGAATTGCAAGCAATGTCCACTACAAACCGCTTCCGCTCTTGACAGCCTATAAGAATCTTGGCTTTGATATGGCGAACTATCCTAAGGCCTATGCCTTCTTTGAAAATGAAATTACGCTTCCTCTTCATACTAAACTAAGCGATGAAGAAGTGGATTATATCATTGAGACTTTCAAAACAGTTTCTGAAAAAGTACTAGCTTCATCAAAAAAATGACAAACTACAGTCAAGTAATAGTGATTCTGTTTCTAAAAAGTCTAATTGAGTGTAAAACTGTTGTTTTCAATTGAAAGTCCTATAGTAAAATGAAATAAAAACAGGACAAATCAATCAGGATAGTCAAATTAATTTCTAGCAATATTTTAGAAGCAAAGGTGTACTCTTATAGTTTCAATATACTGTATGGTTTGAAATGAGATGTGAGCAATTTGGTGTAGCATTTAGAATTTTTATTAGGCATCATTTAGAAAATGTAGTGTCTTGTTCTAGTTTTCAATTCACCCTATTTTTTGAAAGACGCGAGTTTCCACGAATGAGGTTGTGGAAACTCGCGTCTTTCTTTTTTGTTTTCAGAATATTGTTCAAAGTTTTGAGACTATTTTTCATGTTCTAGTCATTCTTTTGAAATAATCTATAAAACACGTGTCTACAATGATCTATATGTCCTATTCCAGTATTTTAGAAGAACTGCGTCTATTTTTATAGAGCTTGAATCTAGCTTTTATAGAAAATCTATTTAAGAAATATATTGTATTGTTTTGATTTCAATCCGCTATATGAACGATATTCATGTAAATATACCTGGTGAATGCTTGCATGACAAGATATTTGTTCTTGTATTTATAAATTAGTATTTTACGAGATATCAACATGCTTTAAATACAGTGAATAGGATATTTTTATGTTCAAGCTAAGAAAGATAGTAATCACTTTTGAATGGAAGGTTAAAGAATTATTAGAAGTATGGTTAGATATATAAATGGTCACGCTTTCACAATTTTGATATTTTATTGTGTTATTCCTTGACAATTTTGATTTAAAAATATATTATAAAGAAAATGACAGCGGTGTCATTTTCTGGTATGGAATTTATATGAATATTAAATTAGGACATAATATTTTTAATTGGAGGCTAATATGAAATCTTTTCAACAAAATGAGGTTTTCTCTATTCGTAAGTCTAAGGTGGGAGTTTGCTCAGTTCTCTTAGCGGTTTTATTTATTGGAACACAAAGTGTTTTAGCTAATGAAGTAGTTGGTGAAACTTCTTCGTCTAAAGATAATATGCAAATGAACTCTTTGTTGAGTAGCACATCTACATCATTATCTGCGGAACCCCATTCTGATACTCTCAGTCTTGATAACAATTCAAGTTTAAGTACTGATAATAATGGAGGAGTGAGTATTAATCAAAATAAACCTGATATAACAAATGATACTATGATTGGTAACATCTCTGGGATGGAAGTGAATACTATTTTAAGTACTAATCTGAACGAACACGTAGCTTTGAATGTTAAAGATTATGGAGCAATAGGTGACGGGGTTAATGATGATCGTCAAGCAATTCAAGATACAATAGATGCTGCAGCTAAAGGACTAGGTGGAGGAAATGTATATTTTCCTGAAGGAACTTATTTAGTAAAAGAAATTGTTTTTTTAAAAAGTCATACACACTTAGAATTGAATGAGAAAGCTACCATTCTAAATGGTATAAATATTAAGAATCACCCTTCTATTGTTTTTATGACAGGTTTATTTACGGATGATGGTGCGCAAGTAGAATGGGGCCCAACAGAAGATATTAGTTATTCTGGTGGTACTATTGATATGAACGGTGCTTTGAATGAAGAAGGAACTAAAGCAAAAAATCTACCACTTATAAATTCTTCAGGTGCATTTGCTATTGGGAATTCAAATAACGTAACTATAAAAAATGTAACATTCAAGGATAGTTATCAAGGGCATGCTATTCAAATTGCAGGTTCGAAAAATGTATTAGTCGATAATTCTCGTTTTCTTGGTCAAGCTTTACCTAAAACTATGAAAGATGGGCAAATCATAAGTAAGGAGAGTATTCAGATTGAACCATTGACTAGAAAAGGTTTTCCTTATGCTTTGAATGATGATGGGAAAAAATCTGAAAATGTTACTATTCAAAATTCATATTTTGGTAAAAGTGATAAATCTGGAGAATTAGTAACAGCAATTGGTACACACTATCAAACATTGTCGACACAGAACCCCTCTAATATTAAAATTTTAAATAATCATTTTGATAACATGATGTATTCTGGTGTACGTTTTACTGGATTTACTGATATTTTAATTAAAGGAAATAGATTTGATAAGAAAGTAAAAGGAGAAAGTGTACATTATAGAGAAAATGGTGCAGCCTTAATAAATGCTTTTAGTTATAAAAATGTAAAAGATGAACTTGATTTAAATAAGAAAGTCGTTATTACTGAAAATACATTTTATATTTCTGATCCTAAAACAAAGGCTATTAGAGTAGCAAAAGATAGTGCAGAATATTTAGGAAAAGTATCAGATATTACTGTAACAAAAAATGTAATTAATAATAATTCTAAGGAAACAGAACAACCAAATATTGAATTATTACGAGTTAGTGATAATTTAGTAGTCTCAGAGAATAGTATATTCGGTGGTAAAGAAGGAATTGTTATTGAGGATTCAAAGGGTAAAATAACCGTTTTAAATAACCAATTTTATAATTTATCCGGTAAGTATATATCATTCATCAAATCTAATGCAAATGGGAAAGAACCAGTTATACGTGATAGCGATGGTAATTTCAATATTGTAACGGAGAATGGGCTTTACAAAATTGTAACAAATAACTTAAGTGATAAAAACGAAAAAGAAAAAAACAAAGAGGAAAAATTTAAAACAAGTTCATATGTGCATGAAAAACAATCTAATTCAAATAATGTAATTGATAGTAACCAGAAGAAAGGAGAGTTTAACTCAAGTAAAGATAATAGACAAATTAATGACAAGATCGACAATAAACAAGATAATAAGATAGAAGAAGTGAACCATAAAATAGTTGGAGATGGCAGAGAAACTGAAAATCATATTAATAAATCTAAAGAAATAGTAGAGGTAAAACAAAAATTACCAAAGACTGGTTCGAACAAGATTATGGAACTATTCTTAACAGTGACAGGAATTGGTTTACTTTTGACACTAAAAGGGTTGAAGTATTATGGTAAAGATAAATAAAATTTGTTCGATACAAGGAAGTTCCGTAGAAAATGAGGATGCTGTTGGTTCACAAAATCAGTATTTTTGGATTATTGATGGAGCTACAGATTTATATAATTCTAAAGAGGAGATAGGTTATTCAGTCTCAGAAGTTGTACATATTTTATCAGAAAGTTTGTCGGTTAATTGTAAAGAATCAAAAACTCTTAAACAAATATTTGAAACTGCTTTACTCGAGGTTAAAGATGAAATCGGTTTAAACTCATATGAATTAACAGAGTATTATCGCTTACCAACATTTGCTTTTATATTTGCTAAACTTTCAGAAAAAAAGTTGGAGTATATGATGCTAGGTGACTGCGTCATGTTAGTAAACGAAATGGAAATAACTGATCATAGAGTAGATAACTTATTTGAAAAAGGGAAAAATGAGATAAAAGATTCAATTGGTACAAATAGTGTTTTAAATAAAAAAATTATTTTACAAAAAATCAGAAAATTATCTAATCAACCGAGTGGGTACTGGATAGGTTCGTTGGATGAGAGATTTTTAGACCATGCTATTATTAATAAAATAGATGTTACTAGTGAACAAATTGTTTTAATGAGCGATGGCTTTTATGAATTCTATCAAAATAATCAAAATAAAACTTTTGAAGAGTTAATTAAGATGAGATTTAATTCTTCTGCTATTGATCCAATCTATGGAAAGAAAGATGATGCAAGTATTCTAGTTATTGATGTTTGATATATTGTTTAAAATATTAATTGTTACTATTGAACTTTGTTAAGAAGAGGTACCTAAATGTTAAGGTTATATTTAGAAAATGAAATTATAGAATTATCAAATAATTTAGAGACCATTTGGGTATCTGTGCTTGATAAATATGAGAAGTTATTTGAATATTTATCAAATGAAGAACGAATAGAATTGATTAAAGAAGATTTAATCATAAATGAGTCAGTTCTAAATGTTGATAAAAAAGGATATGAGTTAATTTGTTTACAACATCCCGTTTCATATGACTTAAGAAGAATTATTAGTGTAATAAAAATATCAACTGACATTGAACGTATTGGGGATAGAATTGTTGAAATTTTAAAAAATCTACAGATTATTCAAAACAATGAAATTTTGAAGAAAATTATTTCAGAAATAAAAATACTTCATGAAGTTATCGGACTGCATATGAATAGGGCTATATCTTGTTATAGAGAGGAACAATCTGGATGTTTAGATATGGTTGTTATACAAAAACAGAATGAGATAGAAGAGCTTAGTATAAATATTGAAAAGAAAATCATGAATTACATATTTGAAGATGATGGGAATGTTTCTGAAGTAATTGGTGCTTTAGATATTATTCATCACCTTGATAAAATTGCTCATACTACGCAATCAATTTATAAATGGATAATGTATAGAAAATATGGGAACATAAATTAGAAAGAAAAATATATGAAAACAATTATTGATAATTTTGTTGATAGAGTAATTGAATACGGAATGTATAATGAAATTGACAAAATATATGTGAAAAATAGAGTACTAGCGTTAATAGGTGAGGAGGGAACTGATCGCATTTCCGATGAAAATGACCTGAAACAAATAAAAGATTACTTAGTGGAAATCGCCTTAAAAAACGGTAAAATTAAAGATTTAATCGAGGAAAAGGAATGTTTAGGAGCAGAGTTAATGAATTTCATAGTTCCTTTACCTAGTCGATTAAATGATATTTTTTGGAGTTCATATGATATATCACCTCAAGAAGCAGTTGAAGAGTTTTATAAGTTAAGTAAAGATAGTGATTATATTAAAACTTCTGCTATTGCTAAGAATATTGAGTTTCGAGCATCAACTAAATACGGAGAGCTAGAGATTACGATAAATTTGTCAAAACCCGAAAAAGATCCAAAAACAATTGCTGCTGAAAAATTAGTAAAAGCAACTAATTATCCTAAATGTTTACTATGTATGGAAAATGAAGGATATCAAGGTCGAATAAATTATCCAGCACGTTCGAATCATAGAATTATTCGGTTGAAACTTGGTGACGAAGTATGGGGATTCCAGTATTCTCCCTACTCATATTTTAATGAGCATGCGATATTTTTGAATAGTCAACATGTACCAATGGTTATTACCTCTAAAACATTTGAACAATTATTGGAGATTGTTGATATTTTGCCAGGATATTTTGCTGGTTCAAATTCTGATCTTCCTATCTCAGGAGGCTCCATTCTTAGTCATAACCACTACCAGGGAGGGAAATATATTTTCCCAATGGAAAAAGCAAAATTTAAGAGTGAATTTCGTTTTAAAGACTTTGAGGATGTTAATGCTGGTATTGTAAAATGGCCAATGTCAGTAATTAGGTTACAAAGTGAAAATAAAAATCGCTTGTTAGATTTAGCTACTAAAATTCTAAACAAGTGGAGAGAATATTCAGATTTAGAAGTAGACATCATTGCAATGACTGCAGATGTCCCACACCATACGGTGACTCCTATTGCTCGTAAAGTGGACGGAAGATATGAATTAGATATTGTTCTAAGAGATAATCATACTACTGAACAATACCCAGATGGTGTTTTCCATCCTCATCAAGATGTACAACATATTAAAAAGGAAAATATTGGGTTAATCGAAGTGATGGGACTTGCGATTTTACCACCTCGTTTGAAAACAGAGTTAGAAGAAGTTGAGAAATATCTTTTAGGAAAAGATAACGCAATTGCTGATTATCATTTAGAATGGGCCGTTCAATTGAAAGAAAAATATCCTGGACTTAAAGAGGAAGAGGTTCATAGCGTAGTTCAACATGAAGTAGGGCAAGTATTTGCGAGAGTTCTCGAAGATGCAGGTGTTTATAAGAATACTCAAACCGGACAAGAAGCATTTATGAGATTTGTTAAATCGGTTGGAATTAATTAGGAGGAAGTAAAAATGGCAATATTGGTAACAGGCGGAGCTGGTTATATTGGTAGCCATACCGTAGTAGAATTACTAAATTTAGGTAAGGAAGTCGTTATTGTCGACAACCTTTCAAACTCAAGCATTTTAGTATTAGATCGTATTGAAGCAATTACAGGGCAACGTCCTGCGTTTTACGAATTAGATGTTTGTGATAAACAAGGATTGAGAAAAGTTTTTGAACAAGAATCTATTGAGGCTGCAATTCATTTTGCAGGATACAAAGCTGTCGGCGAATCCGTGCAAAAGCCTGTAATGTATTACGAAAATAATATTATGAGCACATTAGCTCTTGTTGAAGTGATGTCAGAGTTTAATGTTAAAAAGATTGTATTTTCATCGAGTGCGACTGTATACGGCGTTCACAATCAGTCTCCCCTTATTGAGACGATGCCGACAAGTGCAACGAATCCGTATGGGTACACAAAAGTGATGCTTGAACAAATTTTAAAAGATGTTCATGTAGCAGATTCAGAGTGGAGTATTGCGTTGCTTCGTTATTTCAATCCGATTGGTGCTCATGAGTCGGGGTTGATTGGAGAAGATCCATCAGGCATTCCTAACAACTTAATGCCTTTTATTGCACAAGTAGCGGTAGGTAAGCGACCAGAGCTAAGTGTTTTTGGAGATGATTATGATACGGTAGATGGTACTGGTGTTCGCGATTATATCCATGTAGTGGATTTAGCGATAGGGCATATAAAAGCTTTAGAAAAAGTATCTGAAAAAACAGATGTTTATATTTATAACCTTGGTTCAGGAGAAGGCACAAGTGTATTACAACTTGTAAATACATTTGAAAGTGTTAATAAGGTTCCAATTCCTTATAAAATAGTTCCAAGACGTTCAGGAGACGTTGCAACTTGTTATGCAAATGCAGATAAAGCATATAAGGAATTAAATTGGAGGACAACAAAATCGATTGAAGACATGTGTAGAGATACATGGAATTGGCAATCAAAAAATCCCAATGGCTATAATTGATGATACTGTCTATATGAGTGCTGTATTTTGGAAAAATTACTTAACCTTTTAATGAAATTCATATTTAATGAAAGATAAATTTTTTTAAAAAATTTTTTGAAAGCGCTTGACAAAGGAAACGGTTTCATTGTATAATGTAAACATGATGACACCGATGTCAAATATAAAAAAGAAGGTCTTTATATGAAAAACTTAACAAAAATTAAGTTCAAAGAGAATGGGGAATTTAATCATTTCCCTGGGAATACAGTTGTAGCAAATCTTTATACTAAACAAGATTTGATGGAAGTTGTTGATATTATTCAATCACGTTATAGAGAATTACCATTTATCGATAAGTTTACTTTAACTCCAAGGAATTCTATTCACATGACTGTAATTGAATTGTTGTGCCATGAAAATCGTGAAACGGAGTTTTGGAGCAGTAATCTTCCTCTAGATACACCTTTACAGGAAATACATGATTACTTTGCTAAACAACTTGAAATTTTTCCATTGTTGGATGAAGAAATTCATATGCGTGTAACTGAAATGGGAAAACAAAACATATTAGTTGAACCTGCAGATGAAGCTTCTGCAAAGAGATTAGAAGAAATTCGTACTTATGTCTCAGAAAAAGCAGGTGTTCGTTTCCCTAATCATGATAGATATCAATTCCATATTTCAATTGGGTATCTTCGAATTCCTTTAACCGAAGAGGAGGAAGAAGAGTTTACTAAAGTCAGAGCAGAATTAACTGAAATTTTATTAGAGAAGATTCCAACTATTACTGTAAATCGTATTGACTATACTGTATTTGAAGATATGAGACAATTTGTTCCATATCACGAAAAATTTAAATAAAATAATAAAAAAGGAGAACTTATCATGAAAAAAATGAAAGTTTGGTCTACTGTACTTGCAACGGGAGTTGCTCTTACTACACTTGCTGCTTGCTCTGGAGGTTCAAATTCTACGACTGCTTCTTCATCTGAAGAAAAAGCTGATAAAAGTCAAGAATTAGTAATCTATTCGAACTCAGTCTCAAATGGTCGTGGTGATTGGCTAACTGCTAAAGCAAAAGAAGCTGGTTTTAATATCAAAATGGTTGATATCCCTGGCGCTCAATTAGCAGACCGTGTTATTGCTGAGAAGAATAATGCAGTTGCAGATATGGTATTTGGAATTGGTGCTGTTGATTCAAATAAAATTAGAGATCAAAAATTACTAGTACAGTACAAGCCTAAATGGTTAGATAAAATTGATCAATCTTTATCAGATAAAGATAATTATTATAATCCTGTGATTGTTCAACCATTAGTTTTAATTGGGGCGCCTGATGTAAAAGAAATGCCTAAAGATTGGACAGAATTAGGTAGTAAGTATAAAGGTAAATATTCAATTTCTGGTCTTCAAGGTGGTACAGGACGTGCAATTCTAGCAAGTATCTTAGTTCGATACCTTGATGATAAAGGTGAATTAGGTGTTTCCGAAAAAGGTTGGGAAGTAGCAAAAGAATATTTGAAAAATGCATACACTCTTCAAAAGGGAGAAAGTTCAATTGTTAAGATGTTAGACAAAGAAGATCCAATACAATATGGAATGATGTGGGGTTCTGGTGCATTAGTTGGACAAAAAGAACAAAATGTTGTTTTCAAAGTTATGACTCCTGAGATCGGTGTACCATTTGTAACTGAACAAACTATGGTTTTAAGCACTAGTAAAAAACAAGCGTTAGCTAAAGAATTTATTGATTGGTTTGGTCAATCAGAAATTCAAGTAGAATATAGTAAGAACTTTGGATCTATTCCTGCAAATAAAGATGCCCTCAAAGATCTACCAGAAGATACTAAGAAATTTGTTGATCAAGTGAAACCACAAAATATTGACTGGGAAGCTGTTGGAAAGCATTTGGATGAATGGGTAGAAAAAGCTGAATTAGAATACGTACAATAAGAAATAAGAGTTAATTTTTATGTCCAAGTCTCTCTATTATTTCTAAATTTATGGAAGAAATAAAGAGAGGCTTTTGGTTTAGTAATAGAGGGAGTTAGTGAGATGATTAAATTTGATAATATTCAAATTAAATATGGTGATTTTGTTGCAATTGATAATCTGAATTTAGATATACATGAAGGGGAATTTTTTACATTTCTTGGGCCTTCAGGATGTGGTAAATCAACTACTTTGAGAGCATTGGTAGGTTTTCTAGATCCATCATCAGGAAGTATTGAAGTTAATGGAACAGATGTCACTCATTTGGAACCTGAAAAGCGTGGAATTGGTATTGTATTTCAATCTTATGCGCTATTTCCAACTATGACTGTTTTTGATAATATTGCATTTGGTTTAAAAGTTAAGAAGGTAGCTCCAGATGTTATTAAAGCTAAAGTATCAGCAGTAGCAGCAAAAATTAAGATCTCTGATCAACAGTTACAGCGTAATGTATCAGAATTATCTGGGGGTCAACAACAAAGGGTAGCATTGGCTCGTGCTCTGGTTCTTGAACCTAAAATTCTTTGTCTAGATGAACCATTGTCAAACCTTGACGCAAAATTACGTGTAGATTTGAGAAAAGAGTTGAAAAGACTTCAAAAAGAGTTAGGTATTACTACTTTATATGTTACTCATGACCAAGAGGAAGCCTTAACTTTATCTGATAGAATTGCAGTCTTTAACAATGGATACATCGAACAGGTCGGTACACCTGTAGAGATTTATCATAATTCTCAAACTGAATTTGTATGTGATTTTATTGGCGATATTAATGTTTTGACCGATGAAACAGTCCACGAAGTATTACTGAAAAATGCAAGCGTTTTCTTAGAAGATAAAAAAGGATACATTCGATTAGAGAAAGTTCGATTCAATCGTGAAACTGAACAAGATTTCATTCTAAAAGGAACAATTATTGATGTTGAGTTTTCTGGAGTTACAATTCACTATACAATAAAAGTTTCTGAAAGTCAGATTCTTAATGTAACAAGTATTGATAGTCAGGCTGCTATTAGATCTGTCGGAGAAAGTGTGGACTTATTTATCACACCATCAGACGTTCTGCAATTTTAAGGAGGTGCAGTATGCGTCATAAATTAAATTTAAAAGATTGGCTTATTCGTTTAGGGTTAATCTGGTTCCTAGTAACATTTATTATTTATCCAAACTTTGATCTAGTAGTGAATGTATTTGTAAAAGGAGGAGAATTTTCCCTTGAAGCTGTACATCGTGTTCTAAAATCTGAGAGGGCACTTCAGAGTATTATGAACAGTTTTAAGTTAGCATTTTCACTCATTATTACAGTTAATGTCGTAGGTATTCTTTGTGTTCTATTTACAGAGTACTTTGATATTAAAGGTGCTAAAATTTTAAAATTAGGCTATATGACCTCTTTAATTTATGGAGGAGTGGTTTTAGCGACTGGATATAAATTTGTCTATGGTCCTTATGGATTGATAACTAAATTTTTACAAAATGTTATCCCTTCTTTAGACCCTAACTGGTTTATTGGGTATGGTGCAGTCTTATTCATTATGACATTTTCAGGAACTGCTAATCATACATTGTTTTTAACAAATACAATTCGAAGCGTTGACTATCACACTATTGAGGCTGCACGAAATATGGGAGCAAAACCATTTACTGTTTTCCGAAAAGTAGTGTTACCAACCTTAATTCCAACTCTATTTGCACTTACTATTATGGTTTTTCTTAGTGGTTTGTCTGCAGTAGCAGCACCCATGATTGTTGGTGGTAAAGGATTTCAAACTATAAATCCAATGATTATTACATTTGCAGGGATGGGGAATTCTCGTGATTTAGCTGCCTTACTTGCAATTATTTTAGGTATTGCAACTACAATTTTGCTTACTATCATGAATAAGATAGAAAAAGGTGGAAATTATATTTCTATCTCTAAGACTAAAGCGCCTCTTAAAAAACAAAAAATTGCATCTAAGCCTTGGAATATCATTGCTCACATTGTAGCATATGGATTGTTCACAGTTTTCATGCTTCCACTAATTTTTATAGTATTATACTCATTTACAGATCCAGTTGCAATTCAAACAGGTAACTTAACATTATCAAACTTTACTTTAGAAAATTATCGCTTATTCTTTAGTAATAGTGCGGCATTCTCTCCATTCTTGGTCAGCTTTATTTATTCTATTATCGCTGCGACAACAGCAACAATTCTCGCAGTTATATTTGCTCGAGTTGTCAGAAAACATAAAGCTCGCTTTGATTTCTTATTTGAATATGGTGCTCTACTTCCTTGGTTACTACCAAGTACACTTTTAGCAGTAAGTTTATTATTTACTTTTAATCAGCCACAATTTCTTGTCTTGAATCAGATTTTGGTAGGTAGTTTGGTAATTCTACTTATTGCATATATAGTTGTAAAAATCCCATTTTCTTATAGAATGGTACGTGCTATTTTATTTAGTGTTGATGATGAGATGGAAGATGCAGCAAGAAGTATGGGTGCTTCACCTTTTTATACTATGATGAAGGTTATCATTCCATTTATTTTACCGGTTGTTCTCTCTGTTATTGCTTTAAACTTTAACTCTTTATTAACTGACTTCGACTTATCTGTATTTCTTTACCATCCATTAGCTCAACCGCTGGGTATAACTATTCGTTCAGCAGGTGATGAAACAGCAACTTCAAATGCTCAAGCACTTGTGTTCGTTTATACTATTGTATTAATGATAATTTCTGGTTCTGTATTATACTTTACTCAGAGACCAGCTAGTAGAAAAAGGAAATAATAATGCAGGCAACAAGCTTAGGACTATCATATATCGAAATTGTATTAAGAATTGTACTTTCATTAGTTATTGGTGGAGTAATTGGTTTAGAGAGAGGAAGTAAATCTCAACCAGCAGGTATTCGTACACATAGTATTGTTTGTCTGGCTGCATGTTTAATTATGATGACTAATGAGTATGTATCTTATAAATTTGGTACAGGAGATCCTACACGCTTAGGTGCGCAAGTTATATCAGGTGTTGGTTTTCTTGGGGCTGGAACAATACTTATTACAGATAAAAAGAAAATAACTGGTTTAACAACTGCAGCCGGAATATGGGCTTCAGCTGGAATCGGTCTAGCTATAGGTGTTGGTTTTTATGAAGGAGCCGTACTAGGAGCAATTTCTGTTTGGAGTGTTATAACTATGTTCCAACCTTTAAAAAAATATCTTCAAAGTCGTTCAAAGATAATCGAATTGTATATCGTTGTTAGATCTACAGAGGCATATAATCGGGTACTAGTATACTGTGCTGAGAATGGCATTAGAATGACTGATTCTAGAACTGCATTTGGAGATGTTAATTCAGAAAGAATTGAATATTTTGATGTTCCAGAAAAAAAAATAGCATCATTTATTACTCTAGAACTATCAGGAAGATTTGAACATCTTCGTTTGATGGAAGAAATTGCTAATATTGTAGGTGTTATTTATGTCGAAGAAATTAGCTGAAATTTAGTAAACAAAGGGACAGATGTTTTTGTCCTTTTGTTTTTTAGATGTTTTAATCATCTAATTTTTGAGTAGATTTTTGCTCAGAGGTTTTTATGAAAGATTTTAAAATCTATTTTGATTTAGGTAAAATAGAATATTTTGATAATAATTGTTTGATACAAGTATACAAATTTATTTCTTTTTATGATATTTGTGAAATGGTGTTTCCCTTTCATTTACCTCCTGATGAGTTGATAACAAATGTTATTTTTAAAGAAAAAATTAAGTCTATGTTAGAATGTTACATTGACAGGCTATTATATATTTTTATAAATCCAACAATTTTTACTGAAAAAGTTAATCTACAATTTTATGGTAGTTTTTTCTCATATGAATTTATTTGTCGTGAAGTTGGAAACATTCTTAAAAATAAAGGTGTGAATTGCAATTTAAACTTTTTTGGAGGGGAAGAATATTTGTAAAATTAATATTGTGAATTTGTGGATCTTAAATAATTTACTAAATTCTCTTGTTAAAAAAAATTAAATATTGTATAGTAATATTAGAATGTTCGTAATGGAGGACTGAAATGAAAAATATAAATGGGAAAAAGGTAACTATTTATGATATTGCACGTTTATCAGGTTTTTCTCCAAAAACAGTTTCACGAGTTATTAATGGTGGAGTAAATGTTAAAGAAGAAACTTATCAAGCGATTCAAAAAGTTATAGAGGAATTGTCGTATATTCCAAATGCGTATGCAAAAAATTTAACTAAAAAAGAAGCTATAAATATATTGATTTCTGTAAAAAAAATCGACTCTTTTCCTTTAATTTGGTTTCAAACTTTATTAGATAAAGTTTTACAAACTTGTAAAGAGTATGGTGTTAACGCTATTGTTGAATATTTTAGTGAAGAAGATACAATTAGTAATTCAATAATCTCGAGTACAGGAAGCTTGATAGATGGTGTAATAGTATTTTATGAAAGTAAAGAAGATATTCGGATTAATTACTTGCAAAAGAATAAAATGCCATTCATAGTTTTTGGAGAATCTAGAACACCTAATGTTGTGTATGTTTCTAACAACAATTTTCAGGCCACTTATGACATGATGAAATTAGTATCAAAAGAAAACATTAATAGTATGTGGTTACTTATGGGAGGAGAATCCCTTGTTAATATTGATCGAGAGAGAGGGGTTCGTGCTTTTTTAAATGATAATAACTATGAAATGGATTTGAAAGTAGTATATGGTCTAACTACAATAGATTCGGTTTATTCATATGCTACAAGACATCTATCTAATCAAAATTATCCTGATTTGATTTTTGTATCCGGTGATGAAAAAGTACAGGGATTGATTCGTTCTTGCTATGAGAAGGAAATTACCATTCCTGATGATATTTCAATAATCGGATTTGACAATATTCCAATTTCTCAATATTATACTCCAGCTTTATCTACAATTTCTCCTAATTATGTTAAATTAGCTCAAGAAATGATTGAAGGGGTATTAGCAATTATAAAGGGGGAAAGTGTCACATCTGTTGAAGTTTCTACTAAACTTGTTAGGAGACAGAGTTTCTAGTATTGTTTAATTCTTGAAAATCCTAATGGAAAAGATGGAGTGTTCTAAAGTAAGTTCTGTTTAGCATCTATTCAGTTTCTATTGAGTTGGATCCAATTTCCAACAAGTGGGACATTTTCACGTTCGATTTACTAAAGACATTATCACATTCGAATCACACATCTTTCAAAAAAATTGTAAAAAAGTCTTGACAAAGGAAAAACAAAGTATTAAAATAAGTTCAATAAATCAGAAAAGTAACTATTTTTGATCTTCAGGGAGCCTGTGGTGATTGTGAACAGGTGGTTGGAAGTAGTGAAAGTGGGCTGATTTTAAAAATGAATTTGAAACAATGAAAATTCGGTGCGCACACCTTACAGTGCAACTTGTTGTTAGACAAGGCAGAGATGTAAAGGGATAGTCCCTTTATAATTGAGGTGGCACCGCGTTACCAACGCCCTCACACGGAAGTATTTTCTGTGTGTGGGCTTTTTTCATATCTTGGAACCAATACAGAAAGAGGAAAAATTTTATGACAACTAGAGGTTATTTTGGACAATTTGGTGGTAGTTTTGTACCGGAGCCGATTCAGGCTTTGTTGGATGAGTTGGAAGTGACATTTGACAAGTACAAGGACGATCCAGAATTTTTGGCAGAATTTCGCCATTACTTGAAGGACTATTCAGGTCGCGAAACGCCACTCTATTTTGCGGAAAGTTTGACAGACCATCTAGGTGGAGCTAAGATTTATCTCAAACGTGAAGACCTTAACCACCTTGGTTCTCACAAGCTCAACAACGTTTTAGGACAAATACTTCTTGCCAAACGTATGGGTAAAAAACGAGTGATCGCAGAAACAGGAGCTGGTCAACATGGTGTTGCGACAGCAGCAGCTGCAGCCAAGTTTGGTATGGCCTGTGATGTCTACATGGGGGCAGAGGATGTGGAGCGTCAACGTCTCAATGTCTTCCGGATGGAGATGATGGGAGCAACTGTTCACGCAGTTGAAACTGGAACTCGTACCCTTAAGGATGCAGTTGATGCAGCCTTTGGAGCATGGATGAATGATCTTGAAGCCTTCTACGTTTTGGGATCTGCTGTAGGCCCTCATCCTTATCCTACAATTGTTCATGAATTCCAAAAGATCATCAGTGAAGAATCTCGCCGTCAAATCTTAGAAAAAGAAGGTCGTTTACCAGACTACGTTATTGCCTGTGTAGGTGGTGGTTCCAATGCCATCGGTGCTTTTTCACAGTATGTGGCTGATGAAGAAGTCAAATTGGTTGGGGTTGAAGCTGCTGGTCACGGACTTGACACAGACAAGCACGCAGCTACTATGACAAAAGGTAGTATCGGAATTGTTGATGGCATGAAGACCTATGCAGTCTTTAAGGAAGATGGAGAGTTGGCTCCAGTTTACTCTATCTCAGCTGGATTGGACTATCCAGGGGTTGGCCCAGAACACGCCTACTTTAAAGATTCAGGTCGCGTGGAATATGTGGCTGCGACGGATGAAGAAGCTGTTCAGGCTCTCCTCCTTCTCAGCAAGACTGAAGGGATTATCCCAGCGATTGAAAGCTCACACGCTATCGCAGAAGCAGTTAAACGTGCACCGAAACTAAGTAAAGACGACATTATCATCATCAATGTCTCTGGTCGTGGAGACAAGGACGTAGCTGCGATTGCAGATTACCTAGAAGCTAAAAAATAAAAGATGGAAAAATTACAGTCTTTTCTCTCACAGAGAGCTTGTGGTTGCTGGAAACAAGCAGAGAAAGCTGTAAGGTTGGGTCCATTTGAAACAAGAGAAGAAAACATAATTCTCAAGGGAGTGCCCTTTATCGCACAGCCTGTTACAGAATCTTTCTAAGACAGGAATGAGAGATAGGAGAAATCCTATAATTGAGGTGGCACCGCGAATTTCGTCCTCACGCAAGTTATTTTGCGTGGGGATTTTTATATATTTATCGTAGATATGGCTGTCAGTTTTAAATTATGCTTCATCACTAGATAGATTGCTACAAAAAATTTGCGAACGAAGTGAGCTTTTAAAAGATATTTCCCGCCATAGTGGTATCCTATAGAAGCAAAGATGCTTCTCTAGAACGGAATTTTTGAGAGTAAAATAGTTCGGGGAACTATTTTAGCCTGAGCCTAGAAATGAATGAGCGAGGAGCTCAAAAATTAGGTCTTTCATTTCATGGATTTCTAAAATCATCCACTGGATAATTTTACCTCCCGTCCGCACTATTTAAGGGAAATAGAAAAAGATAAAAAATTAAAAATAAGGAACTGAAAGGGAAATTACAATGGAACGAATCATTCATGGAGATGTCTTATCACCAATCTTGGCTTATATGCGCCTAAAGGGGCAACACAAGGTTATCTTAGAGAGTATTCCGAGAGACAAGGAAACCGCTCGTTTTTCTATCTTAGCCTATAATCCAGTTTTTGAGATTAAGTTTGAAAATGGAGTTCTTTATCAAAATGGTCAAGTGATTGATCGGGATCCCTTGGATTTCCTTTATGAAGTGACTCATAAGAGCCAGCACCATTCAGACCTACCTTTTGGTGGGGGAGCCATTGGTTTTGTTGGTTACGATATGATTTCGCTTTATGAAGAAATTGGTCAAATTCCTGAAGATACAATTGGAACGCCAGACATGCATTTCTTCGTCTATGAGAGTTACATGGTCTTTGACCACAAGAAGGAAAAAATCCATGTCATAGAGGATGCTCTTTATAGTGAGCGTAGCCAAGAAGACTTGGAAAAAGCCTTAAACCAAGTGCTTGAGGAATTACGCATTCCTGCTCCAAATGAATTTGAAGACTTGGATCTATCTCCGTTAGACTTCAAACCGCATATTGCTCCTCAGAAGTTTGAGGAAATGGTGGAAACCGCTCGTGACTTGATTCGTAATGGCGACATGTTCCAGTGCGTACTCAGTCAGCGCTTCTCAGCAGAAGTTACTGGAAATCCATTTGACTTTTACAGAAATCTCCGCGTGACCAATCCATCTAATTACCTTTATTTCTATGACTTTGGGGATTATCAAATCATCGGTGCCAGTCCAGAAAGTTTGGTTTCTGTCAAAAATGGCATCGTGACAACCAATCCGATTGCAGGGACACGACCAAGAGGCGCTACGGATGAAGAAGACAAGGATTTGGCGACAGACCTGCTTTCGGATGAGAAGGAAACAGCAGAGCATCGGATGTTAGTAGACTTGGGACGAAATGATATTGGCCGCATCTCTGAAACGGCCAGTGTTCAAGTCACTAAGTATATGGAAGTGGAGCTCTTCCGCTATGTCATGCATTTGACCAGTGTGGTCAAAGGGTGTTTGCTTCCAGAACTCACTGCCATGGATGCCTTGAAAGCAACACTTCCTGCTGGAACTGTTTCTGGAGCACCAAAAATTCGCGCGATGAGACGTATCTATGAACTGGAAACAGAAAAACGAGGCGTATACGCAGGAGCAATCGGCTACTTGTCTGCGACGGGTGATATGGACTTCGCCATTGCTATCCGAACTATGATTCTCAAAAATCAAACAGCCTATGTGCAGGCTGGGGCAGGGATTGTCTACGACTCTATTGCCCAAAACGAATACCAAGAAACCATTAACAAAGCAAAATCTATGACTAGAATTGGAGAACTAAGACCATGATTTTATTAATTGACAACTATGATTCTTTTACTTATAACTTGGCCCAATACATTGGGAATTTTGCAGAAGTTCAGGTCTTGAGAAATGATGATCCCAGGCTGTATGAAGAAGCTGGAAAAGCAGATGGTCTGGTCTTTTCGCCCGGTCCTGGTTGGCCAGTTGATGCTGGAAAGATGGAAGACATGATTCGTGATTTTGCTGGCAAGAAGCCGATTCTTGGGATTTGTTTGGGCCACCAAGCTATCGCAGAAGTCTTTGGCGGTAAGCTAGGCTTGGCTCCCAAAGTCATGCATGGGAAACAGAGCAATATCAACTTTGAAGCGCCATCTGTTCTGTATCAAGGTATCGAGGATGGCCGTGCAGTCATGCGTTACCACAGTATTTTGATTGAAGAAATGCCAGAAGACTTTGAAGTGACAGCTCGTTCGACTGATGACCAAGCCATCATGGGAATTCAACATAAAAATCTACCGATTTATGGCTTCCAGTACCATCCAGAGAGCATTGGAACGCCAGATGGCTTGTCTTCTATTCGGAATTTTATCGAGAAGGTTGTAAAGTGAGGAAACTAGGATGAAAGAGATTATTGAAAAACTAGCAAAATTTGAAAATTTATCAGGTGTGGAAATGACGGATGTCATTGAGCGTATCGTAACTGGCCGTGTAACGGAGGCGCAGATTGCTTCTCTCCTTTTGGCTCTTAAGATGAAGGGGGAAACACCTGAGGAACGCACAGCCATTGCCCAAGTCATGAGAGGACATGCCCAACATATTCCAACTGAGATTCATGATGCCATGGACAACTGTGGTACAGGTGGGGACAAGTCTTTCAGCTTTAACATCTCCACAACTGCAGCCTTTGTCTTGGCTGGTGGTGGTGTTCACATGGCAAAACACGGTAATCGCTCGATTTCTTCTAAATCTGGTTCTGCAGATGTCCTCGAAGCCTTAGGCATCAACCTAGACCTCAAACCAGCTGAATTAGGTAAGGTCTTTGATAAAACTGGTATCGTCTTTCTCTTTGCTAAAAATATGCACCCAGCAATGAAATACATCATGCCAGCTCGTTTGGAATTGGGAATTCCAACAATCATGAACTTGACTGGTCCTCTGATTCACCCAATGACTTTGGAAACACAGCTTCTTGGTATTAGTCGTCCAGAACTTCTAGAAAGTACAGCTCAGGTTTTGAAAAATATGGGTCGCAAACGTGCTATAGTGGTTGCTGGTCCAGAAGGATTGGACGAAGCTGGTTTGAATGGAACAACCAAGATTGCCCTTCTTGAAAATGGCGAAATCACCTTGTCAAGCTTTACTCCAGAAGATCTAGGGATGGAACGCTACGCTATCGAAGATATTCGTGGAGGCAACGCTCAGGAAAATGCAGAAATTTTGCTCAGAGTTCTTAAAAATGAACCAAGTCCATTCTTGGAAACGACAGTTTTAAATGCTGGTCTTGGTTTCTATGCTAATGGCAAGGTAGCTAGCATCAAGGATGGAGTTGCCTTGGCCCGCGAAGTCATTGCTAGTGGCAAGGCCCTTGAAAAACTCAGACTGTTACAGGAGTACCAAAAATGAGTCAGGAATTTTTAGCACGAATTTTGGAGCAGAAGGCGCGTGAGGTCGAGCAGATGGAGCTGGAGGAAATCCAGCCCCTGCGCCAGACCTATCGTTTAGCTGACTATCTAAAACAACATCAAGACCGTTTACAGGTAATCGCAGAAGTCAAGAAGGCTAGCCCTAGTCTGGGAGATATCAATCTAGATGTGGATATTGTGCAACAGGCTCAGACTTATGAAGAAAACGGCGCAGTGATGATTTCTGTTCTGACAGATGAGGTTTTCTTTAAAGGGCATTTGGATTATCTGCGGGAGATTTCCAGTCAGGTAGAGATTCCGACGCTCAACAAGGACTTTATCATCGATGAAAAGCAAATCATCCGTGCTCGCAATGCTGGTGCGACAGTTATCTTACTCATTGTCGCTGCCTTGTCAGAAGAACGTGTCAAGGAACTCTATGACTACGCGACAGAGCTTGGTCTGGAAGTCTTGGTGGAGACTCACAATCTAGCTGAACTAGAAGTGGCCCACAGGCTTGGTGCTGAGATTATTGGGGTTAATAACCGCAACTTGACCACCTTTGAGGTCGACTTGCAGACCAGTGTAGATTTGGCTAAACATTTCAAAGATGATTGCTTGTACATTTCTGAATCTGCTATTTTCACAGGGCAGGATGCGGAACGAGTAGCACCATACTTTAACGGAATTTTGGTAGGGACAGCTCTTATGCAGGCAGAAGATGTAGCCCAGAGAATCAAGGAGTTGCAGATTGACAAAGGTTAAAATTTGCGGATTATCTACCAAAGAAGCGGTGGAAACAGCTGTTTCAGCAGGAGCAGACTACATCGGTTTTGTCTTCGCACCTAGTAAAAGACAGGTGACCTTGGATCAGGCTACTGAGCTGGCAAAGCCCATTCCTGCTAATGTTAAGAAGGTTGGCGTATTTGTTTCACCAAGTCGGGCAGAATTGCTAGAAGCGATTGAAAAAGTTGGCTTGGACTTGGTTCAAGTTCACAGTCAGGTGGCAGATGATTTGTTTGAGAATTTGCCTTGTGCCAGTATTCAGGCTGTGCAGGTAGATGGAGAGGGTCATGTACCCAATTCTCAGGCAGATTATCTCCTCTTTGATGCCCCTGTGGCTGGGAGTGGCCAGACCTTTGATTGGGGTCAACTGAATACGATTGGACTAACTCAGCCTTTCTTTATCGCAGGTGGGCTTAATGAAGACAATGTCGTAAAAGCAATTCAACATTTTACTCCCTATGCAGTCGATGTATCGAGCGGAGTGGAGACAGATGGACAAAAAGATCAGGAAAAGATTAGAAGATTTATAGAGAGGGTAAAGAATGGCATATCAAGAACCAAATAAAGATGGATTTTACGGAAAATTCGGTGGACGTTTTGTCCCAGAAACATTGATGACAGCAGTTTTGGAGTTGGAGAAGGCCTACCGTGAAAGTCAGGCAGACCCAAGTTTCCAAGAGGAATTGAACCAACTCTTGCGCCAGTATGTGGGACGTGAAACTCCCCTTTACTACGCAAAAAACTTGACCCAGCATATTGGCGGAGCCAAGATTTATCTTAAACGTGAAGACCTTAACCATACAGGGGCCCACAAGATTAACAATGCCTTGGGACAAGTTCTTCTGGCTAAACGCATGGGTAAAAAGAAAATTATTGCTGAAACAGGTGCTGGTCAGCATGGTGTAGCAACTGCAACAGCTGCAGCCCTCTTTAACATGGAATGTACCATCTACATGGGTGAGGAAGATGTCAAACGCCAAGCCCTCAATGTCTTCCGTATGGAGCTTTTGGGAGCTAAGGTTGAAGCCGTAACAGATGGTTCGCGCGTGCTCAAGGATGCGGTCAATGCAGCCCTTCGTTCATGGGTGGCTAATATCGACGATACCCATTATATCCTTGGTTCTGCCTTGGGGCCACATCCTTTCCCAGAAATCGTTCGTGACTTCCAAAGTGTCATCGGTAGAGAAGCTAAACAACAGTACCGTGACTTGACAGGTCAAGATTTGCCAGATGCCCTAGTAGCCTGTGTTGGTGGTGGTTCTAATGCCATCGGGCTCTTCCATCCATTTGTAGAAGATGAGTCTGTAGCTATGTATGGGGCTGAAGCGGCTGGACTTGGTGTGGATACGGAGCACCACGCAGCTACCTTGACCAAGGGGCGTCCTGGTGTTCTTCACGGTTCTCTCATGGATGTGCTCCAAGATGCCCATGGTCAAATTCTTGAAGCCTTCTCTATCTCAGCAGGTTTGGACTATCCTGGTATCGGTCCAGAACATTCTCATTACCACGATATCAAACGTGCCAGCTATGTCCCTGTGACAGACGAAGAAGCCTTGGAAGGATTCCAACTCTTGTCTCGTGTGGAAGGGATTATCCCAGCCTTGGAATCTAGCCATGCTCTCGCTTTTGCAGTGAAATTGGCCAAAGAACTCGGTCCAGACAAGTCCATGATTGTCTGTCTATCAGGTCGTGGGGACAAGGATGTGGTTCAAGTTAAAGACCGCTTGGAAGCAGATGCAGCAAAGAAGGGAGAAGCTCATGCCTAAGACACTAACAGAAAAATTGAATGCTATCAAAGCAGCTGGAAAAGGAATTTTTGTTCCCTATATCATGGCTGGAGACCATGAGAAAGGTTTGGCTGGACTCGGAGAAACAATACACTTTTTAGAAGATTTGGGTGTTTCGGCTATTGAAGTGGGTATTCCCTTTTCAGATCCTGTCGCAGATGGACCTGTTATCGAAGAAGCTGGCCTGCGCAGTTTAGCCCATGGGACTTCTACCCAGACTTTGGTTGAAACCTTGAAAACCATTGAAACAGAGGTTCCGCTGGTCATCATGACCTACTTCAACCCCCTCTTTCAGTACGGTGTGGAGAACTTTGTCAAAGATTTGGCAGATACAGCGGTTAAGGGCTTGATTATCCCAGATCTGCCTCATGAGCATGCCAACTTTGTAGAACCATTTTTGGCAGATACAGACATGGCCTTGATTCCTCTAGTTAGTTTGACTACAGGGATTGAGCGCCAAAAAGAGTTGATTGAAGGAGCGGAGGGATTCGTCTATGCCGTTGCCATCAATGGGGTGACAGGGAAATCTGGCAATTACCGTGCAGATTTGGACAAGCACTTGGCACAATTGCATCAAGTGGCCGACATCCCCGTCTTGACAGGTTTTGGTGTATCTAGTCAAGCCGATGTTGAACGCTTCAATGCGGTGTCAGATGGCGTTATCGTCGGTTCAAAAATCGTAAAAGCTCTCCATCAAGGAGAGCCGATTGAGGACTTTATCAAACAAGCAGTAGCTTACCAAAAATAATCACACAAGCAGCAAGTAAGAGGAAAGGTACGAAAGGAAGTCTTTCCTTTTTCTTTTGCAGGAGAAAGGCTAGAATTCCCGTCGCAGAAGCAAACTGAATCAAGATCAGTAATTCGGTCGCACTAAAGACGAGAGCGCAAGAAGCTAAAAAGAGAAAATCCCCTGCTCCCATGCGGATATCGATAAAATGAGCCAAAATTCCAAGAGCAAGGAAGAAGACCATGACTAGATTCCAGCCAGAGGAAGCCATGAGGATTAGGTGAAAAGTCATCCAAACTAGTAAGGGATATTCCTGATGGCGAAAGTCGTAGATGCCCAAGGTCAAACCAGCGGTGATTAGGACGACTTGCCCCAAGGAAAGTAATTCCCAAGACCAAGCCAGAAAGAGGAGCCCTAAGCCTAGTTCAAAGAGGGCATACCAAACAGGATAACGAGACTTGCAGTAGCGACAGCGAAAGCGATTGAAGACCTGCGAGAGAATCGGAATCAAATCTAAGAGACGCAAGCGAGTCTGACAGGAATCGCAGTGACTAGCAGGTTGGATAATGGATTGCTCTGGAAAACGGTCAATGACCAAACCAAGAAAGGAAGCGAGAATGCTCCCGACAAGAAAAAAATAAAAATCAATCATACTTATCTATTCGTAAAAAATAGGAGAAGTAGTATAATGGAGAAACATAGATAAGATGGTGAGGCAAAGATGATAATTCGTTTTGAAGAAAAGGTGAGCACAGAAAACGCTCAGCTCGTATGCCAATGGTCCAACTCCCTTGGCAAATCCTTTCAAGAGCAATGGATGGGAACAATGATTCCTTTTCCACTGACCCTTCAAACCTTGCAAGACTTGGAAGGAATCTTTTCAATCTTTGAAGGATACGAGTTTGTGGGGCTTATCCAGAAAATCAGGCTAGAAGACAGCAATCTTCATATTGGAAGATTTTTTATCAACCCCCAGAAACAGGGGCAAGGCATAGGTAGCCAGGCTTTCAGGAAATTTGTTAGTTTGGTCTTTGAAAATAGAGATATAGACAGCATCTCTCTAAATGTCTTCGAGGCAAATCAAAGAGCTCAGAATCTTTACCAAAAAGAAGGATTTGAAATCGTTCAAATGGTTGAAGAACCTGTACGAAAATACATCATGAAAAAGGGGAGATAGAAAGCAAACAGCCTTGAAATCAATGTTGACTGCGATTATGAACCTGAATCAGCCCCTCAAAAGGGACTGTATATGATTGAACGTTACCAGTGTTTAAAAACTAAAGAATATCAGGTACTTTTATCTTCCAAGGGTAGACAAATTTTCGCTAAACGTAAGATTGATATGAAATCTGTCTTTGGGCAGATAAAGGTTTGTTTGGGTTATAAGAGATGTTATCTGAGAGGTAAGCGTCAAGTGAGAATTGATATGGGATTCGTACTCATGGTCAACAACCTGCTGAAATATAATAAGAGAAAGAGGCAAAATTAAAAAGCTAGAGTTCCGCAATTGGAAATCTCTAGCTTTTTGTTTTCTGAGAATCATCTTGACTCAGACTCTTTTGACTAATGTTACTAAAAAGATAAAGTAACTTTTAGACTTATTTATCGTCGCCACTCAACATGTTTTTGATACCTTCTACAGCACCTTCTACAGCGTCTTTGGCATCTTCAGCAACTTCTTTTACTTTAGAAACAACTTTTTCAGCTGCTCCTTCTTTTTCCATTTTTTCATCACCGATGGCTTTCCCAACACCTTCTTTAATAGAACCTTTAGCTTGATTTAATTTTTCTTCTACTGACATGATAATTTCTCCTGTTATATTTATTTTATCTTAGTTTACACGAGTTTTTTCGTGAGATACTACACCAGTTGCTGCACCTTTAACAGCTTCTACACCTTCACCAACTTTTTCTTGAACAGTAGATACACCGCTACCAAGACCAGATTTTACTTTTTCAAATTGTTCTGAAGCGAATTCTCCAGTTGATTCAGCAACATCAGATACGCGGTCTTGAAGGCTTACTGAGTCCGCTTCGTATTGTTCTTTAGTTTTGATATCGATAACGTTTACGTTTACTTCAACAACTTCCAATTCAGTCATCTTGCTAACTTCAGCAACAACAACATCTTTGATTTGTTTGTATAGATCAGGAACATTCTTTTGGTATTCAACTACAACGTTAAGGTCAACAGCAACTTGTGACTTCCCAACTTCAACGTTAACTCCATTAGTTACATTATCAGAATTAACAAGTTTGTCTTTTAAGTTAGAGAAGAAGCCACCGTCGATTTCCAAAAGCCCTGAAATGTTTTCTAGAGATAGACCGATGATTTTTTGAATTACTTTATCTTCATAAGTAAGTTCACCTTTAACATCTTGAGATACAACAGTAGAATTTTTCTTTTCTACATTAACATTAGTGTTTTTTTCGTTTGACATAGGAAACTCCTTTATTAAATTATTTATTATTTACTTATTTATTTTCTATATAGATAGTTATTTATCTATATAGTTGTTTTGGATATACAATCCAGCTGCTACTCCCAGTACTCCTAAAATTAATACAAATATTGTTTTGAAGAAGCCAAAGGAGACAATCAAACAAGCGAGAAATACGCCTATTAGACCTGCTATAATTGGATATCGATACTGTTTAATCCATTCCATTTCTTACTTCCTTACTTTACTCGACTAGCAGTTTTTTTCTTTTGAGGTTTTGGTTTAGGTTGGTAGTCTTTTACTATAACTTCTAGTTTAACCTGACGCTCAATACCAAAGAATTGCTTCAATCCATTAGCTATTTCATTTTGAATTAGCTGGCATCTGTTAGCGATATTATCTGAAGGAATAATTTTGCCTTCTACCTTAACGAAACATTTATTTCTTCGTAAATTTACATGGACAGTTGGATTCTTGATTAATTCATGATCGCTGACCAAACTTCTAACAAAACCTTCGATTGCTGAATTCTTTAATTTCAATGTATCGTTTTTAGTTTCAAGTTGAATTTCCAAATGACGTTTAGGATAAAACAACACAACTAACATCGATAATAAAACTAAAGTTGATAGAGCCACTATCCCCCAGAATACATATCTAGAGAGATAGAATTCAACGAAATGATTCTGTCTCCAGCTAAATAGCTGAATGCCTAGATCACTAACTTGATGATAATCTATCAAAACAGGAAGGAAAATTGTCAAGATTAAAATACAGAAAATAATTAAAAATATTTTCTTTGTTTTTGACATATACAATCCTTTCGATTTAACATTAAACTATTTTTACCCGTCTAATCTATTTAAAAATAGTTTATTCTACAAGTAATTATTTTTTACCTGTAAAGAATGATACTACAGTAACAACAATTGCTGCTCCTGCAATAGATGGGATCAAAGCCATTCCAGCGATGGATGGGCCCCAACTACCTAAAAGGGATTGTCCTACAGATGACCCGACTAAACCAGCGAATACATTTGCGACGATTCCCATAGAACTACCTTTTTTAGTGATTCTACCTGCTACAAGTCCAATAAGACCTCCAGCAATGATTGACCACAACATTGCTTACCCTCCTTTTTTATTTTAATATCAAAAAATCAATTCCTTTGATTATTACTATGATATAATTTTAATATCAAAAAATCAATTATTTTGATTGTTATTGTTATATAATTTTAATATCAAGAAATCATTATTTTTTTGATTGTTGCTATTATATAATTTTTAAAATTAAAAATATAATATTTCGACTTGAATTTGATTCTGTATTCACGCCCTCAATAGACGGTAAAATAAGAAAATTGTTTATATATTGCTCCCGTAGTGTTATTATACGAAATAAAGGATCTTAGTAAAAGTCGTTACAGCATGTTATACCTATTTTTTGTGGTATAATTGCAAGAGGTGAAATCCGATAATTTATAAAGAGAGAAAGACATTCATGAGAGATTTATTATCTAAAAAAAGTCATAGGCAATTAGAATTATTAGAATTATTATTTGAACATAAACGATGGTTTCATCGTTCTGAACTAGCAGAGTTACTAAATTGTACAGAACGTGCAGTCAAAGATGATCTATCCCATGTTAAATCTGCTTTTCCTGACTTGATTTTTCATTCTTCTACTAATGGTATACGCATTATTAATACCGATGATAGCGATATTGAAATGGTTTACCATCATTTCTTTAAGCATTCAACTCATTTTTCGATTTTAGAATTTATCTTCTTTAATGAAGGTTGTCAAGCTGAGAGTATTTGTAAAGAATTTTATATCAGTTCATCTTCGCTCTATCGTATTATTAGCCAAATCAATAAAGTGATTAAAAGGCAATTTCAATTTGAAATCAGTCTGACCCCTGTTCAAATCATTGGAAATGAGAGAGATATTCGTTACTTTTTTGCACAATATTTTTCAGAAAAATATTATTTCCTAGAATGGCCATTTGAAAATTTTTCATCAGAACCCCTATCTCAATTGTTAGAATTGGTTTATAAGGAAACAAGCTTTCCAATGAATTTGTCAACGCATAGAATGCTAAAGTTGCTCCTAGTTACGAACCTATATAGAATAAAGTTTGGTCATTTCATGGAAGTAGATAAAGACTCTTTTAACGATCAAAGTTTGGATTTTTTAATGCAGGCAGAAGGAATAGAAGGTGTTGCTAAGAATTTTGAATTAGAATACAATATCTCTTTAGATGAAGAAGTTGTTTGCCAATTATTTGTGTCTTACTTTCAAAAAATGTTTTTCATAGATGAAAGTCTCTTTATGAAATGCGTAAAAAAGGATAGCTATGTTGAAAAATCTTACCATCTATTGAGTGATTTTATTGATCAGATTTCAGTCAAGTATCAGATTGAGATTGAGAATAAGGATAATCTGATTTGGCATCTGCATAATACCGCACATCTGTATCGTCAAGAGTTGTCCACTGAGTTTATTTTATTTGATCAAAAAGGGAATACAATCAGGAATTTTCAAAATATTTTCCCTAAATTTGTTTCAGATGTAAAAAAAGAGCTTTCTCATTATTTAGAGACTCTTGAGGTTTGTTCTAGTTCAATGATGGTAAATCATCTATCTTATACCTTCATCACTCATACCAAACATTTGGTGCTTAATCTACTACAAAATCAGCCAAAGCTGAAGGTTCTGGTTATGAGCAATTTTGATCAGTATCATGCAAAATCAGTAGCGGAAACACTTTCTTATTATTGCAGCAACAATTTTGAACTTGAAGTTTGGACTGAATTAGAATTATCAAAGGAATCTTTAGAAGAATCGCCTTATGATATCATCATTTCTAATTTTATTATTCCTCCGATTGAAAATAAGAGACTGATCTATTCCAATAATATAAACACGGTCTCACTCATATCTTTGTTAAATGCCATGATGTTTATTCGACTAGATGAGTAAGTGAAAGAAGACTCCATCCATCTTTAGGGTAGATTTCAGATATTCTATAGATAGGTGGAGTCTTTTTGAATATTAAAAAATCTTCATGCCTATCATTAGCAGAGATCCTAGTTACATTCATTTTGGGACCTGTTTTAAATAGTATATACCTGGAGCCAAGTATTTGAAGTTGAAAAATAAAGACCTTTTAATCTTTATCTAAACATTTGAAATAGGATGTGTTAAAGATTGAATTGACCCCTTGCCTATCCATTGGTTGGCTATGAGAACACGAGTTAGGATACCATCTGCATTACTAAATTCCAACTCTCTTGAGTTTATCCATGTGATTGGCACCTCAACTTCACGTGTATGCTGGTCAATGACGAGGAGGTCCTCTTTACTTGTAACCTAGATGACATAGTTGTCTAGGCCTGGCAAGTCTTGCTGATGTTTAACTAGACCTTTTTCGGACCACTCATTCATTGCCAAGTGATGTATTGATTTTTTGTAGTAAGATATGACATTGTGTTTTCCTTTTTATTTCTTAAAGCTGAGGACTGTTTTTCCACGTGAGCGACCATTAGCGACCTTGTCTAAGGCGCTATTCACTTCTTCAAATGGATAAACTGTATCGATAGATGGCTTGATTTCCAATTTGCTAAAGAGGTCTGCTATCTTTTGTAATTGAGCGCCATTGCTTTCCACAAAGATAAAATGGTAGTGGACGCCGTATTTGTCAGCCATCTTATCAAACTTGCGACCGGCTAGTCCAAGTAGGATCTGTTTCCATTTTGGTAGATTCATGCGTTTGGCAAAGGCACCGTTTGGCATTGCACGAAGTGAAACAAGATGACCACCTTTTTTCATGATAGACATTTGTTTTTCAGTCTCAGCGCCACCAAGGGTATCGAGAACATAATCAACCTGGCTAACAGTTTTTGTATAATCCTCTGTTTTGTAATCGATAAAGCGGTCTGCTCCTAGCTTCAAAACACGCTCAGCGCTATCTCCAGCTCCATTGGTGATAACTGTCAAACCTTTAGCCTTGGCAATCGGAATGGCCATGCCGCCGACACCACCTGTACCACCAGAGATAAAGATCGTCTTGCCAGCTTGAGCTCCCATGAGGTCAAGAGCCTGCATGATGGTCAAGGCAGTCAAAGGCACAGCAGCCGCTTCCTCGTCTGAAAGATAGTCTGGAACTTTAGCTAAGGCCGCACTGTCTACGACTACATACTCGGCAAAAGCACCGATATGCTCAAGTGGCAAACGTCCAAAAACTCGGTCTCCGATTTTGAGATTTTTGACTTGGCTACCGATCTCTTCAATGATACCGACTACTTCATTACCTGCAGTTTGTGGGAGTTTGTAAGGGACGATCATCTTGACTTCTCCTCGGGAGATCATGTTATCCAGAGGATTAACCCCGGCTGCGGTGACTTTGACCAAGACTTGTTTGTCTGTAATACTTGGTTTAGCGATTTCTGTGATGTTTAGTGTGATATTCTTTTTGTTATAAGTAGTGTGTTGTGCGGCTTTCATATGTTTTCTCTTTTCTTTTTTAATACGACTGATTATACTTGTATCTAATACAAGTATATGTTGTTTCAGGTAAAACTGACTTGACTTGTTATCAAATCAGTTTCGGACTTGTTTGGCTTGTTTATATAGATTGTCAATGACATCTTCTAAGGTTTGATTTGCTAATTCCTTCTCTAATTGAGATTCGGCACTAGCGAAAAGCGGTGAAACTGCTCCTTGAATATGTTTTCCAACGGGACAATCGGGATTACTATTTTGATGAACAGGAAATAAACTAATGTGATTGATTTCTTGAGTAGCATAGTAGATCTCTAGTAAAGTCATTTTCTTTGGAGACTTACTGAGTTGATAGCCTGTTTTTCCTTGATGTGAAGTAATCAGGTCTGCATTTTTTAATAAGGCAATCACTTTTCGAATGTAACTAGCGTTAGTCCCAACACTAGTAGCTAGTGCTTGAGAACTTAAGATTTCCTTGCTTTCACTAATCATTGTTAAGATATGCAAAGCAACTGAGAATTTTGTATCCATCTGAATCCCTCTCTTAATAAACTTGTATCAGATACAAGAACAAGTGTACCACAAATACAAAGAAAAACAAGACTTTTGTTTTAAATTTTTTAAAATTTTTTGAAGAGTGGCATAAGATTAGAGATATCTTGAAAAAACAGTTCATAAAAAACAGTGGGATAAACTTATTTTAAAGAGATAAAATGAAACCCTATCTGTTTTTTCAATCATTTTTTATTTTGGTCCCCACAACCTTTAATTCATAATCTAATTATATGGTATTTCATTCTGTTTTTTTGTTCTTTTCGAAGCGTTATGAGGACTTGAAATTTGTTTTATGATTTTTAATCAGTAAAATGTTGACCTATAGTGAATATTGTGTCACAATAGGTAATAGATGAATAATTAATAGATTGGAAATAATGCTTTCTTACCTTAACAAGTGGGATTGGTTATACATTTTTTCGTCGCGATTGTGTCTATCTCTCGAGTTTAGCTAGTTTTTATAAGCTCTGGTTTCGAATCGATATAACAAATTTTAGAAGTGCATAAGACAAGATAGTGACATTACTACAGTCATTTCTAATCACCATATGTTGCTGGCACAGGCTGTTTGTAATGTTGGCTATTTACTAGTCAGTTTAATCGAAGTGTTTAATTTTTATTATTGAAAGGTTTTTATATGGCGAAAATTCTATCTTTAGGTCTGACAGGTAAGAAATTACTTGCTCAGGGATTCTTGTTTGTTCTGCTAGGTCTTATCTTGATGGTCACGGGGACTTGGTTGCCAGTAACGGTTATTCGCCTGGTTCTGTTTTTAGCTTGGATAGCAACGGTCGTAGATTTGCTATTAAGAGTTTTCAAAAAAAGCCAGTCAACGGATACCTTGGGAGTTGCACTGGTTAAATTGTTAGTGCTGGGATATTTGCTAGGTTCTAATCTTGCGACTGATATACCGATTTATGTTCTGGCTCTTGTGATTGGAGTTTATCAGATTTTTCATGCTAGTATTAACCTTGTCACCTATGTTCTCTACCGCAAAAACAAAATTCGACCTCGTTTTCGTCTCTTACTAGATGGACTCGTACTAGTTTTTCTTGGTGGGACTAGTCTTTTGTCCTCTACAGGAAATTCTGTCTTTCAACTCTTTGTATTAGGGGCTTATTTTTTCCTTTATGGTGTGTCCAATATCCGTGATGGTTTCTTGTTTGAGGAGGAAATTGGGAAAAACCATCTCAAACGTCGTATTAGAATTAGCTTACCTATTGTCCTAGCCGCTCTCATCCCTGCAAGAACTTTAGCAAAAGTTAACAAATTTATGCTGGAAAATGCTGATGAGGAAGAAGATATCCATCTTGGAATAGTGAAGTCTGGTAAGACAGCGGAGCTTGAAATTTTTGTTCATACAGCTGAGACCTCTCTGTTTTCGGCAATTGGTCATGTGGATATCTGCTATCAAGGCCGTGTTATTTCTTATGGCAACTATGATCCGTCTTCTGAGACCTTATTTGGCATGGTAGGAGATGGTGTCTTATATTTCTGTGATCGTGACAAGTACATTGACCTATGTAAACGTGAGAGTCAAAAAACGCTTTTTGGTTATGGGATAGATTTGACGCCTGAAATGGAAAAAGCAGTTCAGAAAAAGTTGGCTGAATTGAAACAACTGACGATTCCATGGGAGCCAAGTGCAGATAAAATCATGACAGGTGATGGTAAGGAAGACTACACCTACGCTTATAAAATCAGACATGAGACAGATGGGGAACTTTATAAATTTATCAAATCTAAGTTTAAATCCTACTTTGTCTTATCTACAAACTGTGTGCTCTTGGCTGATACCATAGTCGGTCAGGCTGGCACCGATATCCTCTCACCCAAAGGATTTATCGCACCAGGAACTTACCAAGCCTACCTTAATCGAGAGTTTGAAAAACCAAATAGTATAGTCGTATCTAAACATGTTTATTAAGGAGAATTTATGAACTTAGTAAAAAAATACACCCCGTTAATACTTTTTATAGGGCTGGTTGCTCTTGTAATTCTGAATGCATCGAGCTTTATATCAGGAGCAATCTCTCTCTTTGATGTAATATCAACCTTGATTTATGGTGCTGTTATTGCTTTTGTGCTTAATGTTCCTATGAAAAAAATTGAACAGTACTTAGTTAAATTGAAGGTAAAGGCAGAGTTGCGTCGTCCGATTGCCATGGTACTTGTTTTCCTAGCTCTTATCTTAATCGTGATCTGTCTTTTGGTTTTGGTGCTTCCAACCCTTGCTCAGACTATTAGTCAGCTGGGAGCAGTCCTTTCAACAGTCCTGACTCAACTTGGGAAATTGCTAGACAGCTCGGAATTTGTAACCAAAGACATGCTGTCAACTATCGTATCAGGAATTCAGGGACAGTCTAGCTCTATTAGTCAAGCTTTGATAACCTTCTTATCCGGTCTGACTAGTAATATAGGAAATATTTTTTCAAGTATAATGAATGCCTTTCTGATTATAGTATTTACCTTTTTATTTTTATCCAGTAAGGAACATCTGGCAGCGATGACGAGTAGACTTCTAAAAGTTATATTTCCAGAGAAAGTGGTGACAAAGTTAACTTACATTGGACAAGTAGCACTAGAGACTTATGACCAATTTTTGATGAGTCAGCTGATTGAAGCAGTCATCATAGGAGTTATGATAGCGGTTGGCTACAGCCTGTTTGGACTACCTTATGGGGTAATGACAGGTATATTTGCAGGAGTGCTATCGTTCATTCCTTATGTAGGGCCTATGATTGCTTGTGTTGTGGGAGCGATTTTTATCTTCACAGTGAGTCCTACTCAAGCCTTACTTTCTCTTCTTCTATATCAAGTTATACAGCTGATTGAAGGAAACCTTATTTATCCTAGAGTTGTAGGTCAATCTATTGGTTTGCCAGCTATTTTCACGCTTGCGGCTGCTAGTATTGGAGGCAATCTCTTTGGCTTACTTGGGATGATATTCTTTACACCGATATTTGCTGTTATCTATCGATTGGTTAAGGAATTTGTCGTTGCAAAGGAAAATCAGCTAGATTAAGAAAAACTAAATTTAATAAGATATACTGAGAAGAGAGTGAGAGATTCTCTTCTCTTTTATTTTTAAATACTTTTCTACAAAAAGCTATTAGACGTTAAAAAAAGCCTTGGTTTCAAGGCTTATTTCTGTTGATTTAGATGTGCCCCCTGCAGGGCTCGAACCTGCGCCCCATAGCTTAAGAGTCTACTGCTCTACCAACTGAGCTAAGGAGGCAACAGAAAAAGCTGAGAATGTAACTTCCCAGCTATTTTAATATGCCCAAAATGGCAGCTAGATTATTTACGAAAGGCATCAAGGATATAGGTGAAACCAACAATTAAAAATGCAAAGGCAACGACATAAACGACAAAGACACTTGTAGCTACTGGATTGAACAAAATCACTAGACCTAGTAAAAATGCAAGCAACGCTATCCACATGATATGGTTGCCAATAATAGGGAAAATCAATCCCAGACGATTGCCTTTAAAGAAAGCTATAATGGCTTCTACAATTAACCAAATTCCTAAAATAGTTGGAATGACAACTGGCAGCGTCACAAAGCCATAGGCAACGAGGTAAAGAGCTAAGAGAAGATTAACAATCCCTTGGAAAAGATGAGCTGGTGAGCGAAGCTCTTTTGGTACAGAGAAATAGCCTAAAATAGCTGCTATAGAAGAAACCAGTAAACCAAATGCAATCCACCAGCTGTAAGCAACAAGATTAGCTACTGGGTTTGTAAATAGGAAAAGTCCTAAAAGGACAAAAACAACTCCTGCAAGGAATAGCAGTAAACGATTAGAAAATTTCATTTCAATACCCTCCTATTATATAGTATAGTTTTTTATTAAAAGTATTGTACACCCTTTTTTAGGAAATGTCAATAAACTAAATGGATAATTTGGAAGTTCAGTCTGATTCATGAAAAGAAAATCAGTTTTTATCATTTTGAAAATAAAAAGAGAAGATAAAATTTGTCTTCTCTACATGAAAATATTGTATGGCATCAAAGCAAAAGTAACTGGCTTTACACTATTTGTTAAGATGTAATTTGATTCAAAAAGAAAAGATAGATTTAAAAGTGGGGCAAATGATGGGGCAAATCAGTTATAGACAAGCAAAAAAAAGCCTTGGTTATCAAGGCTTATTCCTGTTGATTTAGATGCCCCTGCATGGATTTGGAAAGGACTTTCATATTGAGAGCAATTAAAAATATTGAAATATAAGTGATTTTAGGTATTTTCAATGTCATGATTTAAAAATGGGGCAAAAGTGGGGCAAAAACGATTGACTCATAAAGGTTCTTGGCATGAACTTATCTGCTGAATTTGACTATGCACCATGGAATCAAAGTGGCTTTGGACCAAGTGCTCTTTTAAAATATTTTAAGTATAAATACCTTGGTTTTGAACCTCAAGCTGAAAAAGAACTAGAGCAGTTCGAGGTAATGGAGACCTTCAAAATAGAGTGAATGAAAAATAATTTGCTTGGATAAAAGACCGTCTTTTAGGCGTTCTTTTGTGATTAAATAAACGTTGGTACATAGGTTTTGTGGTATACTAGTATTAAAATATCATTCAGACTAGATAAGTAAGTATATTTTTCATGATCAGAAAGAGGTGAAAAATGTTGGCAAAGCACTAACAAGTGGATGGAAGACCGTTACGTCGTGGTTTGGAGGCTAAATTTTGGAGGCTAAATAATGAAGAGACTAAGTCTATTTGGTGCTGATTTTGAAGACAGTAAGAAGATTGTAAGCAGTGGGAAGTATTCATTGACAGCAGGGATGCCAAACCCCATTCAGATGAGCCTTCTCAATCGGCTCTTTACAGTTTTCTTTTGTATGTTTTTTGTTTTTGGTATTGTAGGATATTTTATATCCATTCATATGCCAAGTAACATCGGTTTAGATGGTGAAGTATTTTATATTTCTTATGCTTCAACTGTTTTGATTCGTTCTATGGCGGTGTTTTTAAAACCTATTAGTATACTATTCTATGTAACCTATCTTTTTGCTTCTATTCCTGTTTTTTGGCCGAAGAAGCGCTTAAGCAGTCAGGTCTTTACCTATTTCCCTTTCTATTTTCCGTGGGCATCTTCTGTATTTTTAGCAGTCTTCTACTTAGCAAGTGCTGCAGCCTTAGATGCCTATACTATGCTGGGATTCTGGCTTCAGTTGATAGTGGGAATAGCTTTCTTTTTCTGGATAGTTGTCAATAGTATTCAGAATCTCAAGAGACGATTGAATGATGAGGAGCCAAAACCAATTCTGAAGAAAGTCGTGTTGATGACACTAGGAATGATGATCCTTCTTTTTCTAGTCTCTCTAGTTTATCATCAGGTAAAAAAGTTACCAATTTTGTGGTATTTCTATCTTTTCGGCTTGTTGTTAATTGTTTTGTTTGTTGCTTATGCTTATTTAGTGGCTTTTCTTATCAATGTCCACATTGTGCAAGCCTACTATATCCATAAGTATCCGATGGAATACAAAGAATATTTGGAGATTAGTGACCGCGAATGGTACAGTAAATCCTATTATAAAAAGTTGGTCAAAAGTGGTCAGTTAGAAGAGGAGGAGTGGGATATGAACCGTCAGTCAGAAGCATTAAATAAGGAATATTTTCAAGCGCTGGGTTCCACGCGAGCTTCTGTTAGAATGTTGAGTTTGGCCTGGGCTGGTTTGTTTGTATTGAGTATCGACCTGACTCATGTATACTTTTTTATCAAGGAGCAGTTCACAGTAGATCCCTTTTCTAATGTCCCATTTCTTTTTCTATGTCTCCTTCTATTGCTCATGCTGGGCTGTCAGATTATGTCATTCAGCAAGACATTCATCTATAAACATCAACTCTTTAGTACTGCGATGCTCTTTGTACTAATCAATGGGATTCATCTTTCATTGGTTTTAATGGATTATATCCTCACTATTTTAACGAATGAGGTTCTAAAAAATTCGCTGATCTACTCGCTGATTTATTGGTTAAGTTCCATTGGTTTATTCATGGGGTTAATTGTTTATAATGCCAGTTGGTTAAAAAAGCAACTAAGAAAAGGATTTTCAGAAAAACGAACAACTGCTAACTATATAGCCTTTTCAAGTGTTTACAGTAAAACATCCCTTTGGATTATTCTAGGAGTTACTTTGTTAGGCGGAGGATTGGCTAGTTTATCCGGTTATTATTTGCAAACATTTGGGATTGTGAGCAATATAGTGTTTATTTCAGCTTTTTCAAGATTAATCGTCGAAGTTGGTTATCTACTTTATCTAAGAAGTAAGGATAAGACCTATTGGGAAGAAGTACCTAAGGAAACCAAGAGTCAGTCCTTTTTGAAAACCATAGACCTTAAAAAGGCCAAACACCGCTTGACTACAGAAGTTGTCTTATTTTTGACTCTTGCAGTGTGTTTGAAGATACTTAAGATAAATGTTGAAAATAGCCCGATTTGGCTTATATGGACAATAAGAACTTTTGGTTATTCAATTCTTTTGGATACCACTATTAGTTTTATTTATTATCAGATTAAAAAGAAGAGATAGAGAGTAAATGAAGAAACAATCTATTTTTAAGGCAAGTTTTGAAGAGAGTCTGAATTTACAGGATGATCCCATTTCAGGAGAATTTTCCAATAAAAATTTAGCATCTGCTCAAGAAAAAGAGAAATACAGAGGTACTCTGAAATCGTACGTATGGTTGACTGTTTTAACAATTCTTTTCATAATCGGTCCTAATTGGCTTATAACAGTTTTAACTAAGTACCTTTATCATCATTCTGAGGATTCTCCTCTATTGCCACCGGTTCATAATTTCTTGCCTAACTGGCTATTTATTATTTTCTTATTCGTATGGCTTTTATTGATTCTTTTTGGGAAACGCTTTTCTCAGCAGTTTATCCTTATATATAGAGGACAATTTCACTTATTTGTCACGTTCCTAATTTGGTTGATTGTCGAAATGAATCTATTTTTTTTGACATTTTTGTATAGTACGATGAGAGCGACAGGAACAATCCTTTTCTTTGTTTTGTTTGGGCTTATGTGCTACATTATTGTCCGAAGCAGGCGAACTTCATTACTGTCATTGCTATATGGTAAACAAGAAGATTCACGGGGTGAACAAGACTGGCTGGGGAGACTGTTTCATAAAGTGGCTGCATTTGTCTTCAAATATGGTTTTGGAGTTATTGTAGTTTTGCTTATTTTAAGGTTGATTTTTCCTCAGATGATAGGTTTCAGTTTGGATATCCTAGTAGTTTTACTTATTTGGTTTGTAGGTGATTTGTTATTTGTTATGCTAGAAATTTTTCTAATATTTCCATTTATGCTTCAAGGATATTACAAATGGAAATACCAAGAAGAATATCGTGAGTGGGAGGGCCAGTCTGTCGAAGAATGGTATGGGAAGGCCTACTTGAAGAAATATCCAGAGCTCTTAGAAAAAGATTCTGGAGAAAATTAAAAATCAAGCTAGTTTTAGATGAGGCTATCGTTTTAAGATAATCAGTTGGTTAGAGGAGAAAGATAAGTATGTTTTTTAGGAAAGTGGTTTATATAGGAAAAAGTGCGATTTAAGAAAGAGCAGGATGAAAGCGGAGCGTAGCATATGCTAAATCGCTAACAACACAAAAAGCCCTACATCAGGGCTTTTTTACTTGCTAATATAAGAAATCAATTCCGTAGTTTTCTTTTAGATAGGTCGCCAACTCGGCTTTTTCTTCCTCTCTAAATCGACAGAGGCTAAGGGCGAGCCGCAATATTAGAACACTTGTATCGATGATGACGTTTGACTTAGAAATATCTTCTAGCTGGGTCACCTCTCTCAGATCGAAGTCTAAATAGCAAGCCTTGCTGTTGACATGGTCAGGGTCGCTGACATCCACTTCAACATACGATGCTCGCAACAATTCTTCTTTTGGGATGAAGATTTCTTTGGAAAAGAAGAGCCCGGGATAGACATAAATGCCTTCAAAGGTGAATTCAAAGGAAAGCCTGCGACTAGTCAGTCTTTTGATGCCTGCAATCGTTGAATAGATAGCAGCGAAAAAGAGGATGGTTGGAACCACAGTGAGAAGACTAAGCTGCGAAAAGTCGATCAATCCATGCGCGAGAAAAAAGAAAAATTGAAAGAATACACCCGATGCAAAGAGTAGATAGCCACCACCGACAAATTTTGAATAATAGATTTTCATAGAAACCTCCAAATATAGAATTGAACTCACTAACGCTTTTTCAGTAGAAGTCGTAAAGAACATGCAGAGTTAAAATTCTAGGTATTCCCATCATATCCTATGGAGTGAAGTTCTGTCAACCTTTTAGTAATCTGCAACCTTAGCTATCCTATGACCTAGCATATAGTTTGTGGTATACTAGTGTTAAAATATCATTCAGACCAGATAAGTAGGTATATTTATGTCAAAAGCTTCAAAGAAAAAGAAAGTAGTGACCGAAGAACGCTACCACGGCCCTTTGATTACAAATGGGGTTAGTCTAGGCTATATCAAGCTTCTATCTTGGATTAGCTTAGCACTCTCTTTTATGGCGTATTTTGGGACAACTTATATCGATCATATTGGCATTTATAAAATCTTGTTCATTATTTGCATGTTCATTAGTGGTATAGCAATCCCACTCTCTTTCTTCGATCGTTTTATTGTGAGATTTAAGAGTTTTATCTATCTTTTTGTTTCTATACTTGTTTTGATTTTAAACGTTGGCACGACTTTTATAGGCTTGCTTATGCTAGTTGGTAATGACGGGATCTATTCAGGCTTGGCGCTGGCTTATAATCTGGTAGCTCTCTGTATTCTGCTTTTTTCTATTGGTCTCTACTCCTGGTATTATCTTCCTAAAAATCAGGGGAAAATCTGGGCTTTCAACCGATGGGAGACTTATGGTGGTAAAGACAATGACAAGAAGCAAGAACTATTGTTTAATGTTGGAGTTACTTTTGTAGCTGTATTGTTAGCGCCAGCTATTCTCACTGGCTATACTGAGAGAGTCTTTGGTGTTTTCGTGGGTATCTTGATGAACTTCTCTTTACCAGCTCTCATAGTGGATGGAGTTCAGGCGGCACGCTATGTACGCAAACACCCAGAATATGAAGAGTAGGATTCTCGTCTATAGATTTATTCCTAATGGTTAGGAGACTTTGAGAATTTGTTTTCATAAATAGAAAGAGGTATGTATGTTTTTTCTCGGACGCCGTCGTGTCTTTATCGGCGAATGTGATGGACAAGCGGTCTATTATGACCAAAAGACAGGAGAGGCTCTAGCTGCTCCAAAGAGTAGGTTGCTCAATACTGAAAAAGCTGGTGACACGAATTCCTTTATTCCTCAATTGGTAATTCTCTTACTAGCAGGTGGGCCTGCAATTTCGGGCTTCTTTTCCCTCAAGTTTATTGGTGTCTATAACTGGTTTAGTCTAGCTTGTATTTTTCTATTTTGGTTGATGCAGTTTTTCTCGTTGGTTGCTTTACTTGAACGAGCACTCTATAAAAATGTTCGCAAAGCACAGCCGACGACAGAGAAAGTCTTTTACTATGCCGCATCTCATAATTTGTTTGTAAAAAATCAGTTTGATCCTAGACAACTGGGCACTCTAGCTTTTCGGTTTGCTCGCTTTGCAGTAAATATAGTGTCCATCTATTATTTTTTGTATTTCTTGACTCTTCCTCTAAAATTTGGTCAACCGATTAATGAAGGCTATGGTTTGTGGTTAGCCGGCTTGTTATTCTTTACAATTTTTCTTATGTATAACCAAAACAATCCAGTTCGTTTTGTGAAGATTATGAGATTATATAGTCAAGGAAAGGTACGATTTAAAGAAGAAGTAGAGAGTTGAACACCTATCTCGAGAAATGTCCCTTAAATACCTAGTAGACTCTTTTAGAAAAACAAAAAAGCCTTGGTTCCCAAAGCTTTTTAATGTTATAAACTCATTAAAATAATCCCCAGTTAGATTTGGAATATTTTTTATTCTGTGTCATATAAAAATAAATAAAATGAATGGCTATAGCTAGAGCTAAAATGGTTGTTATACTCACTACTATTATAGGATTAGAAGCAAAGATTAAAGAGAGAATCAAGGCAGCCAGATAGAGTGTCGCTTGGACACAGTAGTAACTTTTCGAATAGCGAAGATAGTGTTTGTTACAGGGCCCATTTACTAGGACAGCAGCTTGAAAGAGGCCAAATCCGATATAAGAGAAGCTGGTTGCAAAGAGACGATTAGCTTCAGGATTCAGAAGAAAACTCATCGAAACGGTCATCATAAGAAGTCCAATGAAAATAGGATAGTGACTGTAAATTAGAAATAGTCCCTTTTGATTAGATTTTTCATCAATAGCATGGTCGAATTGACCAAAATAAAACAAGAACAGAGAAATCATAATAATGAAATAAAGAACCGAATAAATCGAGAAATTCTCGATTGTAAAGAAGTTAGCTAGCTCCGTAATCATCTCTCCAAACATAATAATGACAAGAAGGGAGATGCGCTCGATTAAATGGGGGAGATTTACCTGGTAATGCTTATCTTTATTAAGCAAGATACTTGGCATAATAAATGTTAGCAGAATACTAGCAAATAAGATATAGACTCTAAGGTAAATAGGAAGAAGAGCTGCTAGATAGAATCCTAAACTTCCTAGACCTGTTATCCATAGAAAACCTTTGATACTTTCCCGATTAGCATCATCGGTTGATTTTCTAAAAAATTCAACCAAATATTGAAAAAATAAGGTAAGGGTTAATGTACCAATAGCCCAACAGAGATAATGAAAATATTGTTGCCAATCAGGTCCAATCATATTGGCTATAAAGAGTAAAATTCCCATTTTGATAAACATGATTACTATGTTAAATAAAGAGTTCTTTCCATAGCGATTGGTATAATCGGTTTGAATCATCCAGGAATCGATGAGAAACAAAGTAGCAATGAAAAAATCAAGGAAAGAATTCCAAGTCAAAATACCGTTATGAAGATGGTCAATTAAAGTAGTTACTTTTGAAATTGCAAAAACAAAAACTAGGTCATAAAAAAGTTCTGAAAATTCTACACGTTTATGCTTAATAAGAGTTGTCATATTAATACCTTTCTACTTTAGAAATACAATACATTATAACAGAAAATGGTAATGAAAGAAAAGGATATGCTTAAATAATTTCATGTGGCGCGAATTGTCAAAACCTTGACTTCTTTTGTCATTTACTTGAAAAAGCAACCCTGACGAGTTGATTAAAATCCTATTAAAAATTAACTTTGTCAGGATCATCCTGAGTTTTGGTGCCTTGAATCTTATCCAAGACCGCCATATCTTCCTCTGATAAGTCGAAGCCGAAGATATCCAAGTTAGCTTTTATATTTTTAGGTGTCACAGACTTAGGTAGTGGCAAGAAACCTTTTTGAAGGCTCCAACGCAGAGCAACTTGTGCCACAGATTTACCGTTACGTTCAGCCACTGCTTCAACATCTTCATTTCCAAAAATGCCACCTGTACCTAGTGGACTATAGGCTTCAAGAAGGATATCGCGCTCTTGGCAATAGGCAACTAAGTCTTCTTGGTCACAACCTGGAGCCAAGAGGATTTGATTGACATGTGGAACAATTTTAGCTGTTTCAATAAGAGCTTCTAGGTGATGTTGCATAAAGTTAGACACACCGATAGCACGCACCTTACCTTCTTTGTAAGCTTCTTCCATAGCCTTCCATGCACCCGCATTGCCAGCCTTCCAAGCATCATTCTCACGAAGCGCCTTTGGATTAGGCCAATGGATAAGCAAAAGATCCAAATAATCCACACCAAGTCTTTCGAGAGACTCATCGATAGAAGTCTTAGCCAACTCGTAATCGTGCTTATCATTCCAAAGTTTGGTGGTTAGGAAAATATCCTCACGTGCCAAATCACTATCAGCAATCGCCTTACCTACGGAAACCTCGTTACCGTAAATTTGTGCGGTATCAATATGTGTGTAACCCGCCTTAAGTGCGAAGCTAACGCTGTTATAGGCTTCTTCGCCTTCAGCAATTTGCCAAGTTCCAAAACCAATTTTAGGAATAGCAACCCCATTTGCAAGTGTATATGTTTCCATGATTTTCACCTTTTCTTTTTTAATAGTACTATCTTAAAAAAGATAAGACAAAAATGCAAAGATTTGCTACGGCTATTATTATGAATAGTTCCTTACTTCTTTTTCCGCTGTTCGTAACAGCTTTTGGAGATATTATTACTTGGGAAGAGAATGAATTTGTTGGTATTGTAAAATACAATCTTCAAAACTGCGACATTATTATCAAGAGCTTGAAATATTTTCTTCAGTATTTAGATAACTCATATGTGACTGATAACTTTGAACTGGATTTATATAGACAGGCTGTGTTAAAACATGGTCCCTTGTCTTATAACCAATGTTTCGGTTTTGTTCCTTTACTAGCCTTGGGAGGCGTAAAAGATGTGGATCATATGGATAAGGTAAAAACCTTGGAACACATTTACCTCATGTACCAACTCACAGGCGGAGTGTTTGACGATTGATAAAAAAGAACCACCCTCGCGGTGGTTTTTTCGATGAAAACGAGATGTTAGATAAATAGCGAGTCTTTGGATGAGACTCTCTAATTTGGTGAATATAAATTATTTGGTACAAAATTTGGTACAAAAAACAAAATGACAAGCAAAAAAGCCTTGATTCCAAGGCTTTTTCCTGTTGTATGTAGATGCCCCCTACAGGGATCGAACCTGTGACCCACGGATTAAGAGTCCGCTGCTCTGCCAGCTGAGCTAAGGAGGCAAAGAAAAAGCTGTATTGGTGCCGAAACTTCACGGTTTGTATTGAACCCGCGCAATTAAGCAGGTGGGCAACTCGCTCTAACTGAAGCTGTTTCCGTGTGAGACGGCCTACATGCTGTTAGAAGACTTTTGTTTCCCTAATAATACAAAAAATAGTCGGTCAACACTTAAGTGTGAAGTCGTACACCACAGCGTTTCTATGTTTATATAATACCACTTTTTCAAAAAAAATCAAGAGGAAAGTGCAATTTTTTGAAAAGGATTTCAGATTTTTCGCAAACGGTCGATAGCTTCCTTTCTTTGAGCCAAAGCTCGTTCATATTTACCAGTATCTTCTGCTTGGAAATAGTGCTGATTTCGGATTTTTTCTGGTAGATAGTCTTGCTTGACCCAATTTCCAGGATAGTTGTGTGGATAGAGATAGTCTTGGGCATTCCCCAGTTCCTTGCTTCCACTGTAGTGCCCATCACGCAGGTGTCGCGGAATGGGCAAATGACCTGATGTTTTGAGGTCGGCGAGAGCCTTGTCCATAGCTACATAGGCTGAGTTGGATTTTGGAGAAAGGGCCAAATCAATCACGACATTGGCGATGAGGATGCGGGCTTCTGGGAAACCGATCCTTTGGGCAGCATCCAAAGCAGTTACGGTGTGAATCTGGGCTTCAGGATTGGCCAAACCGATATCTTCATAAGCGATAACAGTCAAACGACGAGCGAGACTTGGCAAATCACCAGCCTCAATCAAGCGGGCAGCATAGTGAAGACTGGCATCCACATCTGAGCCACGGATAGACTTTTGCAGGGCAGATAGAACATCATAGTGACCGTCTCCATCCTTGTCCATAGTGATGTAGCTTCTCTGAAGACTATTTTCCATGATGTCTAGAGTGATATGGCGGATGCCCTTATCATTCTCAGGAGTAGAGAGAACAGCCAAGTCCAGTGAGTTGAAGGCAGAGCGAAGGTCTCCGTTTGTAGAGGTTGCGATAAAATCAAGGGCATTATCATCTAACTCAACAGGGAAATCAAAGCCTCGTTCAGGGTCAGTCAGGGCTATTTGAATGGCTCCTTTGACATCTTGGTTAGACAAGGGTTCCAGTTCAAAAATCTGAACACGACTACGGATGGCTGGAGTGACAGAAAAGAAAGGATTTTCAGTCGTCGCCCCAATCATGATGACCAGTCCGCTTTCTAAGAGAGGCAAGAGGAAGTCTTGTTTAGTCTTGTCAAGACGATGAATCTCATCTAGTAGCAGTACAAGGCCACCTGAGAATTTAGCTTCTTCAGCGATTTCTTGCAGTCGCTTTTTACTATCAACTGTCGCATTGAAAGTTCGAAAGGCGTACTTGGTCGTCCCTGCGATGGCAGAGGCAATACTGGTCTTGCCGATTCCCGGAGGTCCATAGAGAATCATGGAGGACAGGCGGTTGGCTTCTACCATGCGGCGAATGATTTTTCCAGGTCCGACCAGATGTTCCTGACCGATGACCTGGTCGATGGTTTTAGGGCGCATGCGAAGCGCGAGATTGTCTGGCATAGCAGTCCTTTCTAACGTGGATTTTCTGATGTATATGTGGTAAGATGGTAGTATCTATTTTAGCATATTTCCGAGCAATCGGGGCGATTAAAGAGTCGTATAGAAAGAGGACAAAATGGCAACATACGGATTTTTAGATGTTTTAGAGGAAGAGTTGGAGAAGAATTTTCCCTTTGACTTTGAGATTAGTTGGGACAAGCGCAACCACGCGGTTGAGGTGAGTTTTCTATTGGAAGCGCAAAACGCTACAGGTGTGGAGATGGTGGATGAGGACGGAGAGGTTTCGTCAGATGACATTCTTTTTGAGGAGGCAGTGCTTTTTTACAATCCTGCCAAATCAACAGTCAATGAGGAAGACTATTTGACAGTCATCCCTTATCTGCCGAAGAAAGGATTTTCTCGTGAATTCTTAGCTTATTTTGCGCTTTTCCTCAAAGATACTGCCGAGGTTGGGCTAGATGCCCTTATGGACTTTTTGGAAGACCCAGAAGCAGAAGAATTCGTCATGGAATGGAACCAAGAAGTCTTTGAAGAAGGAAAAGTTGGCTTGGAAGAGGGGGAATTTTATCCTTATCCGAGATACTAGGAGTTTGACATGGAAATAGAGATTTCTGATTTCACAGGCTGTAAGATTGCTTTGTTTTGTGGGGATAGACTCTTGACTATCTTACGCGATGATAAGGCAAGCATTCCCTGGCCCAATATGTGGGAACTGCCCGGTGGTGGACGTGAAGGTGATGAAAGTCCTTTTGAGTGCGTGGCGCGTGAAGTTTTTGAGGAACTGGGAATTCATCTGACTGAGGATTGTCTGCTATGGAGTAAGGTTTGTCCAAGTATGCTTTTTGCGGATAAACAATCTGTATTTCTAGTCGGTCAGTTAACACAGAACCAGTTTGACAATATCACCTTTGGTGATGAAGGGCAGGGCTATAAATTGATGAACATTGAGGAATTTTTGACATCCAGTCAAGTAGTTCCGAAGTTGCAAGAGAGATTAAAAGATTATTTAAAAGTAAGTGATTAGAAAGGATGGTTCGGTTAAATTTCTAAACTGAACCCGCCCTAAACACTGTGCCAAAAAGATAAACTTCTTTTAGACACAAGCGTCTTCAGAGAATTTCCTATTTTGGTCTTGTGTTTTACGGGCTTGGTATCTTATTTATGGAAACATGGCAAGAGTTAAAAGTTACAGTTAAGCGTGAGGGGGAGGAGTTGGTTTCCAACCTCTTGATTGAACTAGGAGCGCAAGGAGTTGCGATTGAAGACAGTATGGACTATGTGGGAAATGTGGATCGATTTGGTGAGATATTCCCTGAAGTCGAGCAGCAAGAAGAAATCGTGGTGACAGCCTATTATCCCGAAACGGTTGATGTAGCGGCAGTTGAGGCGGATTTGCAGGCTCGCTTGGCAGACTTGACGGATTTTATAGACTTGGGAGAAGTCAAGATGGGAACGACTGCCTTAGCGGAGGAAGACTGGGCAGACAACTGGAAAAAATACTATGAACCAGCTCGTATCACTCATGATTTGACCATTGTACCGTCCTGGACGGACTATGAGGCGACTGCGGGAGAAAAGATTATCAAGCTAGATCCTGGTATGGCCTTCGGAACTGGAACCCATCCAACCACTAAGATGAGCCTTTTTGCTTTGGAGCAGGTCCTTCGTGGTGGAGAAACAGTATTAGATGTGGGTACTGGTTCAGGAGTACTTTCCATTGCTAGCTCTCTTCTTGGTGCCAAGGAAATTTTCGCCTATGATCTTGATGATGTGGCGGTTCGTGTGGCTCAGGAAAATATTGAGCTCAACCCTGGCATGGAAAACATCCACGTTGCTGCTGGAGATTTGCTCAAGGGTGTTGAGATTGAGGCAGATGTGATTGTGGCTAATATCTTAGCGGATATTCTCATTCATCTGACGGATGATGCTTATCGCTTGGTCAAGGATGAAGGCTACCTCATCATGAGTGGCATTATCAAGGACAAGTGGGACATGGTGCGAGAGTCAGCTGAGTCGGCTGGATTTTTCCTCGAAACTCACATGATTCAAGGGGAATGGAATGCTTGTGTCTTTAAGAAAACCAAGGATATTTCAGGTGTGATTGGAGGCTAGCATGCAGCAGTATTTTGTCAAGGGTAATGCTACCTCGCCAGTCACCATTGAGGACAAGGAAACCAGCAAGCATATGTTTCAGGTTATGCGCCTGAAAGAAGGCGATGAGGTTGTTTTGGTCTTTGATGATGGCATTAAGCGTTTGGCAAGCGTGATTGATGTGGAAAATCGTCAGTTTGAGTTGGTCGAAGAACTAGCTGACAATGTCGAACTGCCCATCCAAGTGACCATCGCATCAGGCTTTCCCAAGGGAGATAAGCTGGAATTCATCACTCAAAAAGTGACCGAACTGGGTGCTAGCCAAATCTGGGCCTTTCCTGCTGATTGGTCGGTCGCCAAGTGGGATGGCAAGAAATTGGGCAAAAAGGTTGAAAAACTAGAAAAAATCGCCCTTGGAGCAGCAGAGCAAAGTAAGCGTAATGTTGTTCCAAGTATCAAGCTTTTTGAGAAAAAAGCAGACTTTCTAGCCCAACTTGACCAATTTGACCGCGTCGTAGTGGCTTATGAAGAGTCGGCAAAAGAAGGAGAAGCCGCTGCGCTTTTACAAGCAGTTAATGGACTCGAGAAGGGAGCCAAATTGCTCTTTATCTTTGGTCCAGAAGGTGGTCTGTCACCTGCAGAAATCGAAAGTTTTGAAGCCAAAGGAGCCGTCTTGGCAGGTCTTGGTCCTCGTATTTTGCGAGCAGAAACAGCACCGCTTTATGCCCTGTCAGCCATAAGTGTTTTATTAGAATTAGAGAAATAAGAGGAAGAAAATGGAACAAAAACGTCGTTCAGAATTTCCAGAAAAGGAACTTTGGGATTTAACAGCCCTATACCAAGACCGCGAGGATTTCTTGCGTGCGATTGAGAAGGCTCGCGAAGACATCAACCAGTTTAGCCGTGACTACAAGGGTAATCTTCATACTTTTGAGGATTTCGAGAAGGCCTTTGAGGAATTGGAACAAATCTATATTCAGATGAGCCATATTGGAAACTATAGCTTTATGCCACAGACGACAGACTATAGCAATGACGAATTTGCTAACATTGCTCAAGCTGGGATGGAATTCGAAACAGATGCTAGTGTAGCCTTGACCTTCTTTGACGATGCCTTGGTGGAAGCTGATGAGGAAGTCTTAGACCGTTTGGGTAAATTGCCACATTTAACAGCTGCCATTCGTCAGGCCAAAATCAAAAAAGCCCACTATCTAGGGGCTGATGTGGAAAAAGCCTTGACCAATCTAGGTGAAGTTTTCTACAGTCCGCAGGATATTTACACTAAGATGCGAGCTGGGGATTTCGAAATGGCTGACTTTGAAGTCCATGGCAAGATCTACAAAAACAGCTTTGTAACTTATGAAAATTTCTACCAAAACCATGAGGATGCTGAGGTTCGTGAGAAATCTTTCCGTTCCTTCTCAGAAGGTCTTCGTAAGCACCAAAATACGGCTACAGCAGCCTATCTAGCTCAAGTCAAGTCTGAAAAACTCTTGGCTGATATGAAGGGATATGACTCTGTCTTTGATTATCTTCTAGCTGAGCAAGAAGTGGACCGTGCCATGTTTGACCGCCAAATTGATCTGATTATGAAAGATTTTGCCCCAGTTGCACAGAGATACCTCAAGCATGTTGCCAAGGTTAATGGTCTTGAAAAGATGACCTTTGCAGACTGGAAATTGGACTTGGACAGCGCCCTCAATCCTGAAGTGACTATTGACGACGCCTATGATTTGGTCATGAAGTCGGTAGAACCTTTGGGGCAGGAATATTGTCAGGAAGTTGCTCGCTATCAAGAAGAGCGCTGGGTGGACTTCGCTGCCAATAGTGGCAAGGATTCCGGAGGTTATGCGGCGGATCCATATCGCGTGCACCCTTATGTCCTCATGAGCTGGACAGGTCGTTTGAGCGATGTCTATACCTTGATTCATGAAATCGGACATTCTGGTCAATTCATCTTTTCAGACAATCACCAAAGCTACTTCAATGCTCACATGTCGACCTACTATGTCGAAGCACCGTCAACTTTCAATGAATTGCTCCTCAGTGACTACTTGGAGCACCAGTCTGACGACCCACGTCAAAAACGCTTCGCTCTTGCTCACCGCTTGACAGACACCTACTTCCATAACTTTATTACCCACCTTTTGGAAGCAGCCTTCCAGCGTAAGGTGTATACATTGATTGAAGAAGGGGAGACCTTTGGAGCAAGCAAACTCAACAGTATTATGAAGGAAGTCTTGACGGATTTCTGGGGAGATGCCATTGAAATTGACGATGATGCAGCTTTGACTTGGATGCGGCAAGCTCACTACTATATGGGCTTGTATAGTTACACCTACTCAGCAGGACTAGTTATCTCGACTGCAGGTTACCTCCATCTTAAAAATTCAGAAACTGGAGCTGAAGATTGGCTCAATCTCCTCAAATCAGGTGGTAGCAAGACACCACTTGAGTCAGCCATGATTATAGGTGCTGATATTTCAACAGACAAACCACTTCGTGATACCATCCAATTCTTGTCTGACACAGTTGATCAGATCATCACCTACAGTGCCCAGTTGGGAGAGTAAATTAAAAGAGTCTGGGACAAAAGTCTAACCTTAAATAAAAAAGCGAATAAAACGAGTTATCTGATACTCAGAATTCTGTCTTGTTCGCTTTTTTTCTAATCTATCGATTTTAAAAATTTATAATAAAGAATTCCTAAAATCAAAATTTTTTTTCCTAGCCTCTTAAATTATCCCCAAAAGCTATCTTCTTCAGCTTGATCTGAAGAGAAGAGCCAAACTTCTTTGATTTTTCCGTCTTCAATACGGAAGAGGTCAATCCCGTTCATATTGAGTTCAGTACCATCAGCACGTGTTCCAAGAAAAGTAACATTGGCTGCGATTAAATCCTCGTTGTCAGAAACCCAATTTGTTACCACCTTAAAGGTTCCATTAGTTTTCTCAGAAAATGTAGCTAGGTGAGGCCCTAGCTTGTCCTTACCAACAACTGTACCAGATATACTATGAGTACCAGGTTGATGCCAGACAATATCGTCTGCCATCGTTTCAAAGACACCAGGAAAGTCACCAGCAATTAAAGCTTGGTTATAAGCGTTGAAAATTTCTAAGTTTGTTGAGATATATATTCTCCATTTCTTTTTTATGATATAATTGTAACAGTTACAAACAAAAAAACAAGTAGGCACTTTTTCGATAGCTAGTATCAAAAGTGGTACTATTATTGATACTAAAAGATAAATTTTTTTAAAAAAAATAGAAAGAAGATATTTTATGACAAATAAAGTGAGTGAGTATGGTATTTGTCCATTTGCGACAACGCAGAGGGTTTTAACGGGGAAATGGGCACTGGTAATCATTTATCAGTTGAGTACGGGTACTAAACGATTTAAAGAATTGCAGAGATTATTGCCTGGGATTACTCAAACTATTTTGACCCGTCATCTCCGTCAATTAGAAAAGGATAAGATTGTTCAACGAAAGGTCTATGCCGAAGTTCCACCACGAGTTGAGTACAGCTTAACCAAAATGGGGCAGGAATTCAGAGTTGTTTTAGATGCTGTCGAGAAATGGGGTCTAGATTATATCAAGTTGCTAAATGCTAGTGAGATAAGCAACGGATAAGTCTTATAGAGGAAATGTATTTTTAATCGCATTCCTCAATTAAAAGATAGTAAGGAAAACCATTATTTTCCAAGCACATTTCTTGAAACCCTTTCCTTCTTCTGATAGACTAATACATAGTTTGAAAAAAGGAGACTTAACATGAAAAAATTTGTTGCTGAATTAATCGGTACGTTCATGCTTGTGTTCATTGGGACAGGAGCCGTTGTTTTTGGAAATGATCTTGATGGCCTTGGTCACCTAGGGATTGCCTTTGCCTTTGGTCTGGCAATCGTGGTTGCAGCTTACTCAATCGGAACTGTTTCAGGTGCTCACTTGAACCCAGCTGTTTCTATCGCTATGTTTGTAAACAAACGTTTGTCATCAAAAGACCTTGTTAACTACATCCTTGGACAAGTAGTTGGAGCTTTCCTTGCGTCAGCTGCGGTATTCTTCCTCTTGTCTAACTCAGGCATGTCAACTGCTAGTCTTGGTGAAAATGCCTTGGCAAACGGTGTCACTGTCTTTGGTGGATTCTTGTTTGAAGTCATCGCAACTTTCTTGTTTGTCTTGGTTATCATGACTGTAACATCAGCAAGCAAGGGCAATGGTGCGATTGCTGGTTTGGTGATTGGTTTGTCCTTGATGGCAATGATCCTTGTGGGATTGAACATCACTGGACTTTCAGTTAACCCAGCTCGTAGCTTGGCACCAGCTGTCTTTGTAGGTGGCGCAGCCCTTCAACAAGTATGGATTTTCATCCTTGCCCCAATCGTTGGTGGTGTTCTTGCAGCTCTTGTTGCGAAAAACTTCCTTGGAACAGAAGAATAATTGAAATTCAAAAAGCCTTGCTCCTCATTTTGAGGAACAGGGCTTTTTTGTTTGAGTTTAACGGTTGTCAATTTTCTCTGGATAGAGGTCATGTTGGAAGAGGCGTTGTTCTGCCAAGCCTTCATACTTAGTTCCAGGTTTACCGTAGTTGTAGTAGGGGTCGATTGAAATGCCACCGCGCGGTGTGAATTTTCCCCAGACCTCTAAATAGCGAGGGTCTAGCAAGTTGACCAAGTCCTTCCCGATGGTGTTGATACAGTTTTCGTGGAAATCTCCGTGGTTTCGGTAGCTAAAGAGGTAGAGTTTGAGGGATTTTGACTCAACACAGAGCTTGTCAGGGATGTAGGAAATATAGATAGTTGCAAAGTCTGGCTGAGCAGTGATTGGACACAGTGAGGTAAATTCAGGACAGTTGAACTTGATGAAATAGTCATTTTCCACATGACGATTGTCAAAGGATTCGAGAACATCTGGTTGATACTCGAAAATGTAGTTGGTTTCTTTGTTGCCTAGTAGGCTGAGGTTTTTCATTTCTTCTTGTTGTGACATGATTTTTTCTTTCTAATCTTAAACACCACGTTGATTATCGTAGAGGAGGGTATGGAGTTGAGGAAGGACGCGGACATTGCCCCAGCTATCGTCGGCAGCGATGCGTTCCCAGAGTTCTTTGAGACGGTCCAGTTGGTCTTGGACAATATTACCCGTAGCCTTGGGCTCAGGATTTCCTGCTGATAAGAAAAGAACATCTGGTTGGTAGCGCTCTTGTATGCCTCTAGCAAAGGCCAAATCGGCATCATCAAAGACAGGGATTTTAAAGGTGACCTTGTCTGGATCCAATTGGGAAACGATAAAGTCTAAAGTCTCGAAGTTGACTTCCATCTTGGATGAGGGAGGTTTGGGGCTCAGAGTGACTTGGTCGATGTCTTTCAACCAATTTTGCCAGCGGGAGCCTTGAGTTTCAACAGCTAGAGTGACACCACGTTCCTTGAGCTTAGTGACGAGTTCAGCCATGTTGGTTGCTAGGATAGCGGGATTTCCGCCAGATAGGGTTACATAGTCGTAGCTCCCCAATTTATCCAAGGCAGCAATGACCTCGTCAGCAGTCATACGAGTTGGCTTTTCAGAGCCATCCCAAGTAAAGGCAGAGTCGCACCAGTCGCAGTGGTAGTCGCAACCTGCAGTGCGGACAAACATGGTTTTCTGCCCGATAGCACGACCTTCACCTTGAAAGGTTGGGCCGAAAATTTCTAGAACTGGTAGTTTGAGGACACGTTCCCTAGTCATCTAACCACTCCCGTCTAAACTCCGCAAAGGCAGTCGGAGTCTCATAGAGGCGAACGTATTCCAATCGGAGACCTCGTTCGTCTGGCAACTCTTGACTCATGGTTTGGAAAATCCAGTAAACCATATTTTCAGCAGTCGTGTTCATATAGGGAAGGGTTTCATTGAGATAGCGATGATCCAAGTGGGGCTCTAAGTAGTTCTTGTAGATCGCTTTGATATCTCCAAAATCGTAGGCCATGCCACGTTCATCTAAAAATCCACTGACAGCAATCTGCAGATGATAGGTGTGGCCGTGTAGGGATTTGCATTTTCCCTCATAGTGAAAGAGGTGGTGGGCAGCATCAAAGGTAAATTCTTTTGATACCAAGGTTCTGTGAGGATTGTAGACAAGAGACTCCCCAGTTTCCTGTTTGATTTCTTTGGGTGCAAAAAACATTAGGCCTCTCCTTTCTGTGAGAGATAAACATCTAAACCATGATGACGTAGGTGGCAGGCTGGGCAATCTCCACAGCCACTTCCGATAATTCCGTTGTAGCAGGTTAAGGTCTTTTCACGAACATAGTCAAAGGCACCGAGTTGGTCAGCTAACTCCCAAGTTTCAGCCTTGTCTAGCCACATGAGAGGTGTTTGGATAACAAAGTCGTAATCCATAGCAAGGTTGAGGGTAACATTGAGAGATTTGACAAAGACATCCCGGCAGTCAGGGTAGCCTGAGAAGTCTGTCTCGCAGACACCTGTCACGATATCTTTAATGCCTCGTTGCTTAGCAAGGACTGCCGCAAAGGATAGAAAGAGGTGGTTTCGACCATCAACAAAGGTATTGGGAACCTCTCCCTCTTTTTGCTCAATCTCCAGATCAGAAGTCAAGGCATTTTCAGTGATTTGCCCCAGCAGAGACATATCTAGGATATGATGACGAATTCCTTGTTCCTCAGCGATTTCTTTGGCCACTTGAATTTCGAGGTGATGACGCTGACCATAGGCAAAGGTAACAGCTTCGACCGTTTCATAGTGTTCTTTAGCCCAAAAGAGGCAGGTTGTAGAATCTTGACCGCCACTAAAGACGACCAAGGCTGATTGACGTTTCATAGTACTCCTTCCAAAATGGGAAATGTTTAGAGCACGCAAAAAGCTCCCTTGAGGGAGCTAAAAAATACCAAGTAGAGGTTTTTTTTAGCGATGGCATTTCCCAAACATCGTGATATTCTACATACAGTCTAGCATATTTTTTGAAAAATGGCAAAGGGCAAGAAAAAAGAGACCAAAGCAAGTACTTGGTCTCTCGTTTGATTAGCTCAATTCAGCAACGATGGCCTTGATTTGTTCTGCAGTATGAACACCTGCCACTTGTTTCACTACTTGGCCGTCTTTTTTGAAGAGAAGAGTTGGGATAGACATGATTCCAAAAGCACGAGCTGTGTTTGGATTTTCATCAACGTCCATTTTAACGATTTTCAAAACATCTTCTGAAAGTTCTTCAGACAATTTGTCCAAGATTGGACCTTGCATACGACATGGACCACACCAAGTTGCCCAGAAGTCTACCAAGACCAAACCGTCTTTTGTTTCTTGTTCGAATGTTGCATCTGTAATTGCTTTTGCCATTGTATTTCTCCTTTTTTTAGTTATATTGGCTTAAATCTTGTTTCATGAGATAGAAGAAGACATCTCCATAAGTCCCATGGTAGTCCAAATCATGACCGTTATAAGTCAATTTTTGGACAGGGTAGTAGTCTGCGACGCCGATAAGGCAAGCTTGTTGTGAACGATCAAAGTCTTCATAAGAATCGAAGGTTATAGTTCTTTCGTTCTTGCTGGCATCTAGATAGGTAATTTCAATCATGTTTAAAACTCCTTTGCTTTATGATGACTTTATTTTACTCCTTGTAAAAGAGAATGTCAAGAAAAATGATTGCGCACGCAACTTTTTTCTAAAATCATCTTAAACCCAGAAATCCAAACCAGTTTCCAAGCTTTCTTCGACAGCATTTTGTAGTAAGGCCAGTGCCTTTTGACCATCGCTTGTCAGGCAGATAAAGCTAGAGCGTCGATCTTGATCACAACACCTGCGACTAAGTAGACCGCAATTTTTGGCTTCCAAGCGAGCCACCATCCGAGAAACAGCGCTCGGGCTCAGATGAAGTTTATCTGGCAGGTCAATCTGGCGTAGAGATTTTTCTTGAGCCAAGTCTAGATAGTAGAGCAGGTAGAACTCTTTCAAGGTCAGACTTTGCTCGCTCTGCTGGGCAATAGTCTCTTCCAAGAGACTTTCAATTTCTTTCTGACGACGATTGAAGTCAAACCATTTTTCCAAATAGGTCATAGTATCTCCTTTCTTTTTAGAGTTATAACATAGAAGAATGTCCATTCACGGACAATCTCTGCATCACAAGATGATTGCGCATGCAATAATTATACTACTTTTCAAAAGAGCTGGCAAGAAGGACGCAGGCATCTTTTATCCTAAATCATGCCTGTTTTCACAAGTCAAGAATTGTTTGTATCCCCTTTCCATATCTAATTTTCATTATCTCTTGTGCATTTCCTTGAAATTTTCTGAAAAAAGAGTAAACTGGTATGCAAGAAGTCTATTTCGTGGAGTTTAGGATGAAATTATATGTTCAATTAATGATTCTCTTTGTGATTTCTCTAATCGGAGAGGGAATTTCCAGTTTCTTTCATTTGCCCATCCCAGGCAGTATTATCGGTTTGATTATTCTCTTTCTCGCCCTACAATTTAAGTGGTTGAGAACCAGGCATGTCAACATGGTTGGGAATTTCTTGCTGGCCAATATGACCATTCTCTTTTTACCACCAGCAGTGGGAATCATGGAGAAGTTTGATGTGATTGCTCCCTATCTCTTGCCCATTGTTTTGATTGTCTTTTTTGCGGCTGTCATCAATATTATCCTCATAGCCTTGGTAGTTCAGTTCATCAAGAGACGGTTTGAGGGAGATTATGAGAAAGGAGATGCCAAATGAGTGAATTTGTTTCCAATCCCCTGTTTGGGCTGGCCCTGTCTATCCTAGCTTATCTAGTAGGAATGCTGATTTACAGACGTTTTCCCCATCCATTGACAACACCCTTGCTTTTGTCAGCTATTTTCATTATCATCTTTCTAAAGGTGACGGGTATTTCTTACCAAGATTACTACCAAGGTGGGGTTTATCTGAACAACTTGATTGTCCCATCGACTGTTGCTCTAGGGATTCCCCTTTATAAGAGTTTTCACTTGATGAAGCACCATGCTCGGAGTATTCTCTTTGGTAGTCTGCTAGCAGTAGTTGTCAATACCTCTTTCACAGCCCTTGTGGCCAAAATCTTTGGCATGGATTTTTTCCTAGCCATTTCTCTCTTTCCCAAGTCAGTAACAACCGCCATGGCAGTGGGAATCACAGAAAAATTGCAAGGTCTGACGACCGTGACCTTGGTGGTTGTAGTGGCAACTGGGATTTTAACCAGTGTCATCGGCCCAACCCTTTTGAAGTGGTTGAAAATTGACGACCCAGTAGCTGTTGGTCTTTCCCTTGGAGGAACAGGCCATGCAGTCGGAACAGGGACAGCCTTTCGATATGGTTCTGTAGCAGGAGCCATGGGTGGCTTGGCTATCGGTGTCACCGGTATTCTCTATGTCTTTGTCAGCCCCATTGTAGCCAGTTTGATATTGAGTTAAAAAGAGGCTGGGACAAAAAGATTTTGATTTTAGGAATTCTTTATTATAAAATTTTAAAATCGATAGATTAGATAAAAAAGCGAACAAAACAGAATTCTAAGTTTCAGATAACTCGTTTTGTTCGCTTTTTATATTTAAGGTTAGACTTTTGTCCCAGCCTCTTTTGATACCGAAAGTTCTATAATGAAGTTAGAAGATTAGAGAAATTTGCCAACATACTTGATAAAATAAAACCTCAAAATACCACTAATTTATGAAGTGAATTTGAATCAAGCTGGTTATTAGCTTTAGGGGTTATTCAAAGTTTAAGAAAAATTCTAATGATAGGATAAATTAAACAGTATCTAATTCCTTCAAATAATTTTCTATCTTCATCAACATTAAAGGATTGTTATAAATCTTACATAACTCTCTTGCTTCTATATAATAATTTTTGACTTGTTCTTTGTCTAGAAATTTGGCTCCAGCATTTCCTACAAGAATAAGTAGAGGAGCCAGTTGGTAGCTTGTCTGTCTTTGTTTACAGAGTTCAATCGTCTCAAGAGCTTCTTGGATGGCTTCGTTATATTTTTTCTTTGACACTAGGTAGTGAGCGTAGTTGTAACGAACTCTGATGTAGCCAAATAAAAACTCTTGATGCTCAAAATTTTTTGTCTGATATAACTCCATCAAATGAGAGTAGTTTGCCTCATATTCTTGTTCACGACCCACTAAGGAATAGAAATTAGATAGAGTATTCAATACCTTTAAATAAATCAGAGTATTTGAGGAGACTTTTAATAATATATTTTCCAATGAAGAAATAGCCTCACACTTACTGTCATATTGATAGAAGTCAATAATAGCTTTAATCCATTCAAGGTAAGTTCGGTCTTCTAGTGTTAGAAAGGTGCTTCGCTCAATCTCTATTCTATAAATATATTCCAAATCGTCATAATTTCTGTCATCTAATAGTCGAGCAGATAATTGCTTGAAATTAGAGAGGTTAGATTTAATTTCAATTTGTTCATTAAAAAAATAATCTAATGGTACTTCAAGTCGTTGTGAGAGTTTGAACAAAAGGTCTGCGGAGGGAATGAAATGCCCTCTCTCAATTTTACTAATCTGGCTTTGTTCACAAATTCCTTCTGCAAGAGTTTGTTGGGAGAGACCTAACTCTTTTCTCTTTACTCTGAATTTCTCAGCGAGTGTATTCATAAAAGATAATAATCCTTCCTATCTGCTTAATTTCATTATAAAATTTTTAGTTCAAAATAGCAAGTTAAAGGAATAAAAAATTCTTTATGGTAATAATAAGAAAAAAAAGTTCAAAATACAATAAAAACAATTGGCTAATTAAAATATATATGTTAGAATAAAAATAAGGAAACAGAAAGGGGTTTCAGTGCAAGAGAAAAAAACGCGGAATTAAAAAATTAGCTATATTAGCATTACTAGGTGTTTTTACGTTTAGTAATACAATTCCTTACCAACAGTTTATTCAGAAGAATAAACAATTGGAGATTCGAGTGCAATCACAAAAGAAGTCCAATGGTCTTGATGTTGGGAAGGCAGATTAGTAAGTTTATCCTAATAATTAAGACTTTCATGTTTTTTTGCAGTTAAGAAATTTTAGTAATGCCAGACGTGTCTAATACCTAGAATACGATTAGGAACGAAAATAACTGACCAGTATTTTATATTTATTAGTGTTATTAACTATGTTCTAGTTTCTTTGCTGTTGTTACTGGAATTAAAAAAACTTAATGTGCCAAATAAAGTTAATATTTTATTGGCGAGTCTTATTTTTTTAGGGAATAGCTTAACGATTTTATACATGATGTTATAATTTAGATGAGGTGTTAACATGAGAGCCAGATCAATAGTTAATATAAAAAATTTAACCAAGCAGTATGGGGATTTTCAATTGCAAGTCCGTAACTTAGAGATTCCGGAAGGTAAGGTTATTGGACTGATTGGTGAAAACGGAGCTGGTAAATCTACTTTACTGAATCTGATTTTAAATCAACTACAGATTGAGAAGGATAGTATAAGGGTTTTTGAACAAACTTATTCAGAGCATGAGCAAGATATTAAATCGAAACTAGGGGTTGTCTTAGAACAAAACTTTTTTCCAGTTTCATTTTCGGTGGAGCAAGTTGAAAGAATGATGAGCATGATTTATCCTAGTTGGGATAAAAAGTTATTTTACACTTTTATTCAAAAGTTTAACTTACCATCTCAAAAACAGATGAAAGAATTTTCCAGAGGAATGGTGGTGAAACTTAATTTTGCGTCTGCACTCGCTCATCGCCCGAGACTATTAATTGCAGATGAGGCCACAAGTGGCTTGGATCCTATTGTTAGGCGAGAGATCTTATCTATTTTAGAAGAGTATGTTAAAAAAGAGAATATGACCGTAATCTTATCTTCACATATTTTGAGTGACTTAGAACAGGCGGCAGATTATTTTATTTTTATCCATAATGGGGAGATTCTTCTAGAGGGAGACAGAGAAAATTTACTGAACCGATTTATGATTAAAACAGAAATAAAGAACAATATGGATCAAGTAGACATTTATTATAAATTAGAAGAGGGTGATAGTGTTCGATATTTAGTAGTTGTATCTGACAAGAGTAAGGACGAGAGTAATTATGCAACGCTTTGGGAAATTTTATTATTTTTAGTCAAAGGAGAACGAATAAATGAAAGGACTACTATATAAAGATGCGCAACTTATTTTAAATAAAGTAAAGATAATTAATAGAATATTTATTGCCTTAGCCTTATTCTTAATTACAATCTTTGCAAGAGAATCGGGGACAATTTTTTTACTAATAGTGTTACCAATAAGTTTAGCTTCTCTTCCCACAGCTTTAGTTGTATCAGATAGTGAGAATGGTTGGAATCAATTTGTAGGAGTTTTTCCAATTTCAAAATCTAAGATAATTTTAGCGAGGTATCTCTCTTGTATTTCTTTTATTCTTTTGGTAAGTTCTATAGTATTGAGTTTAAGTCTTGCTACCCATGTCATGTTTAATCAATACAGTCTCAATCTACATTTAATTATGGCATTGATTGGAATAATCTTTGGAATCATGTATGTAGCCTTATTGCTTCCTTCCGTATATGCCTTTGGTGCTTTTGGAAATACGATTGTCAATATACTGGTACTATCGTTAGTTATGGGATTAGTGTATGGTCTTCAGAAAACGACTTTCGGCATGATTTTCATTAACTGGATTAGTTCAGCTAATCATTTCCTTCTAGTTATAAGTATCATAATTTTGGCCAGTATCATGATTGGGGTTTCTTTTATACTTTCAACTAAAATCTATTGTAAAATATTTATGAAGTAAAGGAGCAGTGCTATGAATAATAAGAAAATATGTCGTCTAATATCTATATGTTTAGCAATCTTTTCAGCTGTTCTTGCAGTCGTTTTATTTGCATGGGGAGAAAGAGGGCAAGTTTTTATAGCTATGGTACCTCTCTTTTTATCAAAGTTCGTAGATAATATTGGAAAAAATAAATGACGAATGACTGTGCTTGGTAGGTAAAATGAAGTTGGTGTTTTGAGGCTGGGCAAAAACTCAATTAGAGGAGAAAATAAAGCAAATTTTCTAACAATAAAACGCATAATATCAAGGATTTTTAACACTTGATATTATGCGTTTTCTGATTTTAAAGACTTTTTGTCCTATGAGTATGTTATATATCTAGGTAAAAATTATTTAAAAACTATTGCAAATTAACCTTGTTTTTCAAAATATAGTAGGTTCCGAGGTAAAAAATAGCTATGAATATGAGTTCTTCAAAAATGCCCGTACTTGCTCCCATATAGAAATTATCATTAAATCCTGCAAGTGAATTGACATAGAAGTTAGTACTGGTATTGAAGAAAACTCCAATAAATCCTATGACGATTTGGATCCCAATGTAGGCTACAACAGCGAGTGCGGTACGGTATTCGTTGAAAAGCTGTCCAATGGAAATAGCCAAGTAGATGCAGAGGATTCCAGAAATGGTATTTAGTAGGAAGGATAAGACAGTAAGACTAAAGCCGGTAAAATGTTCTGCAACAAATGACAGAAGAGTAGAAAGTTGAACTGCATCAGAATTTGTTGACAATAAGATAATATAGATACATAGGAGTAAGACAGCAGTGCTAATCAACGACCAGATAAAGGCACCGATTAGTTTGGCTGTGATGATATGGTGTTCAGAAACTGGCAAGGTTAAAGTCAGATATCCTTGTCGGTCATAGACACTTCCTTTGAATCGTTTAATAATCAAGAAGATAGTTGAAATCACAAGTGTAACCATCAAACCACCAAAGACAGTAGATAGAAAAAAAAGTAGAACAGATAGATTTTTTTCAGGTAGTTTGATTAAGGATTGTGTCTGAATTCCAATAAGAACAGAGAGGAAGAGAACAGCAGCGTAGAGAGCTAAATACCACTTGTTAACATTTTTAAATTCGTAGCGAACTAAATTCCAAAACATAATAATCTCCTTTGCTTAGGCCTTAAATTCCTGACGGAAGAGTTGGTCAATGGATTCACCTGACTCATAGCGAATATCATCTACATTTCCTTGACGGACGACTTTTCCGTCTTTGAGGAAGACAATTTCATCCAAGATTGGCTCGATATCAGAAATCAAGTGGGTAGAAATCAAAACGGTAGAAGTTGGGGAGTAGTTGTTGATAATGGTATTGAGAATATACTCACGGGCTGCTGGGTCTACACCTCCAATGGGTTCGTCCAGAACATAGAGACGAGCATCACGGCTCATAACCAAAATCAGTTGTACCTTTTCCTTGTTTCCTTTTGACAGTTTCTTGAGACGACTATTTTCATCAATGCCCAGGTCTGCAAGTAGATGATGGGCGCGTTCAAGATTGAAATCTTTATAGAAGGTTTTGAAGTAGGTTAGGGCTTCTTTGACCTTCATTTGCTCATTGAGATAGGTCGTATCCGGCAAATAAGCTACGATGGCCTTGGTTGCTGGACTTGGGTCCATGTCGTTGATGAGGACACGTCCTTGATCTGGTTGTAAGAGGCCATTGATTAGTTTAATCAAGGTTGTTTTTCCTGAGCCGTTTGGCCCAAGGAGACCAACAATTTTTCCAGCTGGGATGTCAAGAGAAACATTTTCAAGGGCTGGTGTTGCTCCATAAGATTTGGATACATTTTCAAATGCTAGTAATGACATAGGCTTAAACTCCTTTAATATAATCGCCGACTACGCCTGGTAGTTCTTCTTTTTCATAGCCAAAATGGGTCATGGAGGAAACGAAGTGTTCCAATTCTTCTTCCGATAATTGTTTGCGTGATTGGGCGATCAGTTCCTTATCTTCAGTCACAAATCGTCCAGTTGTGCGCTTGCTGTAGACAAATCCTTCTCGTTCAAGGTCTGACAAGGCTCTTTGGATGGTGTTTGGATTGACACTAGCCTCGCTAGCTAGCTCTCTCACGGTTGGAAGTTGTTGATTGGGTTCCAGTGTATGGGAAACAATCTGAAGCTTGATTTTCTCCATAATCTGTAAATAAATGGGTTTTTTGTTGTCAAATGTCCAGGACATCTTGGTCTCCTTTCTTTTATCCTTTTGTCTTAATTAAATAATACAACAAAACAAAAAACTTGTCAAGCAAAAAGAAGAATTGTTTTGGGAATCGCTTAAAAAATGGTATAATGAAAAGAAAACGATAAGGAGGGAAAGGATGCGTTGTCCAAAATGTGGGGCTACCAAGTCAAGTGTTATCGATAGTCGCCAAGCAGAAGAAGGGAACACCATTCGTAGAAGACGTGAGTGCGACGAATGCCAGCACCGTTTTACAACCTACGAACGAGTAGAAGAAAGAACCTTAGTGGTTGTTAAAAAAGATGGCACACGGGAACAATTCTCCAGAGATAAAATCTTTAATGGGATTATCCGCTCAGCCCAGAAACGTCCTGTGTCAAGTGATGAAATAAACATGGTAGTCAATCGTATCGAACAGAAACTCCGTGGTCGAAATGAAAATGAAATTCAAAGTGAGGACATTGGTTCACTCGTCATGGAGGAGTTGGCTGAGTTGGATGAGATTACCTATGTGCGTTTTGCCAGTGTCTATCGTAGTTTTAAGGATGTCAGTGAGTTAGAGAGCCTGCTCCAACAAATCACCCAGTCCTCTAAAAAGAAAAAGGAAAGATAAATGAAGCCAATTGACCGTTTTTCTTATCTAAAGAATAATCGGGTGTCGCAAGATACCTCATCTCTGGTACAGTGCTACCTCCCGATTATCGGTCAGGAGGCACTGAGCCTTTATCTTTATACCATCAGTTTTTGGGATAATGGCAGAAAGGAATACCTTTTTTCAAGCATTCTCAATCATCTCAATTTTGGGATGGACAGACTTTTAAAATCCTTGAAAATCCTATCTGCTTTCAATCTCTTGACCCTCTATCAAAAGGGTGATACCTATCAGATAGTTATCCATGCTCCTCTTTCAAGTCAAGATTTCTTGGAGCATCCTGTTTATCGCAGACTTTTGGAGAAAAAGATTGGCGATGCAGCTGTGGAGGATTTGAATGTTGAGAGTGCTGAGGGAGAAGAAATACCTGTCTCACTCAATCAAGTCTTTCCAGACTTGGCTGAATTGGGAAGTCAAGAAGACCTTAGTCTCAAGAAGAAAGTGGCCAACGATTTTGACTTAGACCATTTTCGTCAGCTTATGGCTCGAGATGGGCTTCGTTTTGCGGATGAGCAGTCCGATGTCTTAAACCTCTTTGCCATTGCCGAGGAGAAGAAATGGACTTGGTTTGAAACCTATCAACTGGCTAAGTCAACAGCTGTTTCCCAGGTTATTTCAACCAAACGCATGCGGGAAAAAATTGCTCAAAAACCGATTTCCTCTGACTTTAGTCCTAAGGAAACGACTATTATCAAAGAAGCGAAAAGTAAGACTGCCCTGCAGTTTTTGGCAGAAATCAAGCAGACACGCAAGGGAACTATTACCCAAACAGAAAGAGAACTCTTGCAACAGATGGCTAGCTTGGGCTTGCTGGATGAAGTCATCAATATCATTCTCTTATTGACCTTTAATAAGGTGGATTCGGCAAACATCAACGAGAAATATGCCATGAAGGTAGCCAATGACTATGCCTATCAAAAGATTCATTCGGCAGAAGAGGCGGTCTTGCGCATCCGTGAGAGAGGACAGAAGAGTCAGGCTCAAAAGACTAGTAAACCCGGTCCTGCCAAGTCCAATGTACCCAAGTGGAGCAATCCAGATTATAAGAATGAAACCAGCGAGGAAACTCGTCTGGAACTAGAACGTAAGAAACAAGAACTATTAGCTCGATTAGAAAAAGGAGGAGATTAGATGGAAAGTGTCGGAGACGTACTCAAACGTCAACCTAGCCGTTTTCATTATCAAGATTTGGTTCAGAAAATCATGAAGGACCCTGATGTTGCGGCCTTTATCCAGCAAGAATCCCTTACTCCAGAGGAATTGAATCGCAGTATCTCCAAGTTTAATCAGTACATCACCGAGCGTGACAAGTTTCTCCGTGGGGATACGGATTATATTGCCAAAGGCTACAAGCCGATTTTGGTTATGAATCATGGCTATGCGGATGTTTCTTACGAAGAAACTCCTGAACTAATCGCGGCGGAAAAAGAAGCGGCTATTAAGAACCGTCTCAAGTTAATCAATCTGCCAGCCAGTCTCAGGAAAACTAGTTTAGCTCAAGTAGACTTGGATGATTTGGGTCGCTTGCCAGTTTTTGAAAAGCTATTAGCCTTCGTGGAGCAATATCCAGCTATTCGAAAAGGTCTTTACCTATATGGAGACTTTGGTGTGGGTAAAAGTTTCATGGTGGCTGCCCTAGCCCATGATTTATCAGAAAAACGAGGTGTTTCATCCACTCTCCTCCACTATCCTAGCTTTGTCATTGATGTTAAAAATGCTATCAGTGATGGCAATGTCAAGACCTTGGTGGATGAGCTTAAGCTTTCTGAAGTCCTGATTTTAGATGATATTGGTGCCGAGCAATCAACAGCTTGGGTGAGGGACGAAATCCTGCAGGTCATTCTCCAATATCGGATGCAGGAAAATTTACCGACCTTTTTCACGTCCAACTTCGACTTTGAAGATTTGGAGAAGCATTTTGCTAAAGGGAAGCATGGAAATGACGAAATCTGGGAAGCTAGACGGGTCATAGAACGCATCCGTTATTTGGCTGAGGAGACTCGTTTAGAAGGAGTAAACCGTCGATGACAGAAACGATTAAACTGATGAAAGCTCATAAGTCTGTTCGAAGATTTAAGGAGCAAGTCCTTCCTCAAGAAGACTTGACTGAAATCCTGACAGCAGCTCAGATGGCCTCGTCTTGGAAGAATTTTCAATCCTACTCTGTGATTGTAGTACGAAGTCAAGAGAAGAAGGATGCCTTGTATGAATTGGTGCCTCAAGAAGCCATTCGCCAGTCTGCTGTTTTTCTTCTTTTTGTCGGAGATTTGAACCGTGCAGAAAAGGGAGCTCGACTTCATACCGATTCATTCCAACCCCAAGGTGTAGAAGGTCTCTTGATTAGTTCGGTCGATGCGGCTCTTGCTGGTCAAAATGCCTTGCTGGCAGCTGAAAGCTTGGGCTATGGTGGTGTCATTATCGGTTTAGTTCGATACAAGTCAGAAGAAGTAGCAGAGCTTTTTAACCTGCCTGACTATACCTATCCTGTCTTTGGGATGGCACTGGGTCTTCCAAATGAAGAACATGAAGTCAAACCTCGCTTGCCATTGAATCAAGTGGTGTTTGAGGAAGAATATCAGGAACAAACAGTTGATGTGATTGAGGCTTATGACCGTGTACAGGCTGACTATGCTGGGGCGCGTGCGACCACAAGCTGGAGTCAGCGCCTAGCAGAACAGTTTGGTCAAGCTGAACCAAGCTCAACTAGAAAAAATCTTGAACAGAAGAAGTTATTGTAGAAAGTGAGAAATTATGGCCCTACCAACTATTGCCATTGTAGGACGTCCCAATGTTGGGAAATCAACCCTATTTAATCGGATCGCTGGTGAGCGAATCTCCATTGTAGAAGATGTCGAAGGAGTGACACGTGACCGTATCTATGCAACGGGTGAGTGGCTCAATCGTTCCTTTAGCATGATTGATACAGGAGGAATCGATGATGTCGATGCTCCTTTCATGGAACAAATCAAGCACCAGGCAGAAATTGCCATGGAAGAAGCAGATGTTATCGTCTTTGTGGTGTCTGGTAAGGAAGGAATTACCGATGCAGACGAATACGTAGCCCGTAAGCTCTATAAGACCCATAAACCAGTTATCCTCGCAGTTAACAAGGTGGACAATCCTGAGATGCGAAATGATATCTATGATTTCTATGCCCTCGGTTTGGGTGAACCACTGCCTATCTCATCTGTCCATGGTATCGGTACAGGAGATGTGCTAGACGCTATTGTAGAAAATCTTCCAAATGAATATGAAGAAGAAAACCCAGATGTCATTAAGTTTAGCTTGATTGGTCGTCCCAACGTTGGAAAATCAAGCTTGATCAATGCTATCTTGGGAGAAGACCGTGTCATTGCCAGTCCTGTTGCTGGAACAACGCGTGACGCCATTGATACCCACTTTACAGATACAGATGGTCAAGAGTTTACCATGATTGATACGGCTGGTATGCGTAAATCTGGTAAGGTTTATGAAAATACCGAGAAGTACTCTGTCATGCGTGCCATGCGAGCTATTGACCGCTCAGATGTGGTCTTAATGGTTATCAATGCGGAAGAAGGCATCCGTGAATACGACAAGCGTATTGCAGGATTTGCCCATGAAGCTGGTAAAGGGATGATTATCGTGGTCAACAAGTGGGATACGCTTGAAAAAGACAACCATACTATGAAAAACTGGGAAGAAGATATCCGTGAGCAGTTCCAATACCTGCCTTACGCACCGATTATCTTTGTATCCGCCTTGACCAAGCAACGTCTCCACAAACTTCCTGAGATGATCAAGCAAATCAGTGAAAGTCAAAATACACGTATCCCATCAGCTGTCTTGAACGATGTGATTATGGATGCCATTGCCATCAACCCAACACCGACAGACAAAGGAAAACGTCTTAAGATTTTCTATGCGACTCAAGTGGCAACTAAACCACCAACCTTTGTTATCTTTGTCAACGAAGAAGAACTCATGCACTTTTCTTACCTGCGTTTCTTGGAAAATCAAATCCGCAAGGCCTTTGTCTTTGAAGGAACACCAATCCATCTCATCGCAAGAAAACGCAAATAAAAAAGTAGAATCTGGAATGACATTTCCAGATTTTTTTGATAGAATGAAGATAAAGAAAGCGCTGTCAAGACAAAGGGGCTGGTGATGAAACATTTGTTTAAATTGATAATCTTATTTCCCTGGTTTTACTTTTTCAGCTGGATTGAAAAGGCCGATAGAGATAGTAAATTTTTCCTAATTTTTTACTATTTTTACTGGATTTACATCACCCTCTATGCTCTTTTTAGCCTTGCTTGGACAGTTGTTTCAGTTCTGTTTTTCAATATCGTCTTGAGAAATTTGACAGATATCAAGTTATGGGGCATTTGGTTTCTTTTTATTCTGCTAGCTATTGGTCTGAATAGGTTAACTTATTTCTGTTTCAAAAAAATGTTTCGCTTGAGACGGGAACTAGGGAAGTCTAAAGGTGGAAGGCATTGATTTATATTGGTAATAACATTTAATAGAACGAAACTAAAGAAAACAATTTCAAAGAGGAGGTGTCGATGATGAAACTGTCCTTTAATTGGTTTAATTTGATACTCTTATTTCCTTGTTTTTATTTTTTCTATTGGATAGACAATGCTGACAGAAACAGTAAAATTTTCCCCATCTTATACTATTTTTACTGGATTTATATTTCTCTTTTAGCTCTGTTTAGCATGGATATGACAATTTTTTCATTCTTATTTTTCACTTTTGTTCTAGATTATGTATCAGATGCTAGTGATTGGGGTGTTTGGTTGCTTCTGATAGTCTTATCTCTAGGCAGTGACTGGTTAACCTATATCTTTTTCAAAAACATGTTTCGCTTGAGACGAGAACTAGGGGAGTCTAACGGTGGAAGGCATTGATTTATACTCTTCGAAAATCAAATTCAAACCACGTCAACGTCGCCTTGCCGTACTCAAGTACAGCCTGCGGCTAGCTTCCTAGTTTGCTCTTTGATTTTCATTGAGTATTATATTACTTTCTATTTGTAGGAGGTAGCTTATGGCACATCTAAAATCATTTATTACACGCTATTCTAAGGTTTATATTGGTTTAGTTCTGCTGATCTGGCTGGCTTTCTTCTTTGTTCCTTGGGATAAACCAGTTCTGGGAATATCTATCAATCTCTTAATCATGCAGAAAGTTTTACTAGTTTTTGGAATTCTGTCGATTTTGATGGCCTTGCTGTCCAAGAAAGTCAGTCTCTTTGTTTTTGGACTTATCTGTTGTCTTTCTTTTTGGATAAATCTATTTATCCTATTTGCTATTTTGCCGATTTTTGGAAATTAAAGTATTATAAAAATCAGAGAGGTTAGCTTAGAAACTAGCCTCTTTTTCCTTTTCAAAATGGGTATTCTTCCTTGAAAATAATCAGTAATTGTGCTAAAATTAAAAGAACATTCTAAAAAAATCGGAATTTAAAGTAAGGAAAAACATGGCTAATATTTTAAAAACAATTATCGAAAATGATAAAGGAGAAATCCGTCGTCTGGAAAAGATGGCTGACAAGGTTTTCAAATACGAAGACCAAATGGCTGCTTTGACTGACGACCAACTAAAAGCAAAAACAGTTGAATTTAAAGAACGTTATCAAAATGGAGAATCACTGGATTCATTGCTTTATGAAGCATTTGCGGTTGTCCGTGAAGGTGCTAAACGTGTCCTAGGTCTATTCCCATATAAGGTTCAGGTCATGGGGGGAATCGTTCTTCACCATGGTGACGTGCCAGAAATGCGTACAGGGGAAGGGAAAACCTTGACTGCGACCATGCCAGTCTACCTCAATGCCCTTTCAGGTAAAGGGGTCCACGTAGTTACGGTTAACGAATACCTGTCCGAACGTGACGCGACTGAGATGGGTGAATTGTACTCATGGCTTGGTTTGTCAGTAGGGATTAACTTGGCTGCTAAATCTCCAATGGAGAAAAAAGAAGCCTATGAGTGTGATATTACTTACTCAACCAACTCAGAAATCGGATTTGACTACCTTCGTGACAACATGGTCGTCCGCGCTGAAAACATGGTACAACGTCCGCTTAACTATGCCTTGGTCGATGAGGTTGACTCAATCTTGATTGACGAGGCGCGTACACCTTTGATCGTATCAGGTGCTAACGCTGTTGAAACCAGCCAGTTGTATCACATGGCAGACCACTATGTAAAATCTTTGGACAAAGACGACTACATTATCGATGTGCAGTCTAAAACTATTGGTTTGTCTGATTCAGGGATTGACAAGGCTGAAAGCTACTTCAAGCTTGAAAACCTCTATGACATCGAAAACGTAGCTCTGACTCACTTTATCGATAATGCCCTTCGTGCTAACTACATCATGCTTCTCGATATTGACTATGTGGTGAGCGAAGAACAAGAAATCTTGATCGTTGACCAATTTACAGGTCGTACCATGGAAGGTCGTCGTTATTCTGATGGATTGCACCAAGCCATTGAAGCTAAAGAAGGTGTGCCAATTCAGGATGAAACCAAGACATCTGCCTCAATCACTTACCAAAATCTTTTCCGTATGTACAAGAAATTGTCTGGTATGACGGGTACTGGTAAGACTGAGGAAGAAGAATTCCGTGAAATTTACAACATTCGTGTTATTCCAATCCCAACAAACCGTCCTGTTCAGCGTATTGACCATCCAGACTTACTTTTTGCTAGTATTGAAGCTAAGTTTAAGGCGGTTGTCGAAGACGTTAAGTCTCGTTACCAAAAAGGTCAGCCTGTCTTGGTTGGTACAGTTGCGGTTGAAACCAGTGACTACATTTCTAAGAAATTAGTCGCAGCTGGAGTTCCTCACGAAGTCTTGAATGCTAAGAACCACTATAAAGAAGCCCAAATCATTATGAATGCTGGTCAACGTGGTGCTGTTACCATTGCGACTAACATGGCCGGTCGTGGTACCGACATCAAGCTTGGTGAAGGGGTTCGCGAATTAGGTGGACTTTGTGTGATTGGTACAGAACGTCATGAAAGCCGTCGTATCGATAACCAGCTTCGTGGACGTTCAGGTCGTCAAGGAGACCCAGGTGAGTCACAATTCTACCTCTCTCTTGAAGATGATTTGATGAAACGTTTTGGTTCTGAACGTCTGAAAGGTGTCTTCGAACGTCTCAATATGTCTGATGAAGCTATTGAGTCTCGTATGTTGACGCGTCAGGTTGAAGCAGCACAAAAACGTGTCGAAGGAAATAACTACGATACCCGTAAACAAGTCCTTCAATACGATGATGTCATGCGTGAACAACGTGAGATTATCTATGCTCAACGTTACGACGTTATCACTGCAGATCGTGACTTGGCACCTGAAATTCACTCTATGATTAAACGCACGATTGGTCGTGTCGTTGATGGTCATGCGCGTGCCAAACAAGATGAAAAACTGGAAGCAATTTTGAACTTTGCTAAGTACAACTTACTTCCAGAAGATTCTATTACTATGGAAGATTTGTCAGGCTTGTCTGATAAGGCCATCAAGGAAGAGCTCTTCCAACGTGCCTTGCAAGTTTACGATAGTCAGGTTTCAAAACTACGCGATGAAGAAGCAGTTAAAGAATTCCAAAAAGTTTTGATTCTACGAGTGGTAGATAACAAGTGGACAGATCATATCGATGCCCTTGATCAATTGCGTAACGCGGTTGGACTTCGTGGCTATGCTCAGAACAACCCTGTTGTTGAGTATCAGGCAGAAGGTTTCCGTATGTTTAATGACATGATTGGTTCGATTGAGTTTGATGTGACACGTTTGATGATGAAAGCACAAATTCATGAACAAGAAAGACCACAAGCAGAACACCATATCAGTACAACAGCGACTCGCAATATCGCTGCCCACCAAGCAAATATGCCAGAAGATTTGGATTTGAGCCAGATTGGACGCAATGAACTTTGCCCATGTGGTTCTGGTAAGAAGTTTAAAAACTGTCACGGAAAAAGACAATAAAATGAGATAGTTTAGAGGCGGATACCTTGTGAAAAGTATATTTTTACTTGGTATCCGTTTGCTTTATAAGGAGATGAGTTATGGTATTTACAGCAAAAAGTCCTAAAATTAATATTGAAGAAGTTCGTGCCTTATCAAAATTGGAAGGCCAAGCTTTGGAGAGAAAATCACAGCGCGATCAAGAGCTAGAAGCCATTATACGTGGAGATGACCAGCGAGTTCTCTTGGTAATCGGGCCATGCTCATCTGACAATGAAGAAGCTGTTCTTGAGTACGCTAAGCGTTTGGCAGTCCTACAAGAAGAAGTAGCAGACCGTATCTTTATGGTTATGCGTGTTTATACTGCCAAACCTCGTACTAACGGAGATGGCTATAAGGGCTTGATTCACCAGCCTAACACAGCAGAAGCCCCTAGCCTCATCAACGGAATCAAAGCTGTTCGCCATCTTCACTATCGTGTCATCACGGAAACAGGTATGACGACAGCTGATGAAATGCTTTATCCTGAAAATCTTCCGCTTGTAGATGATTTGATTTCCTACATGGCAGTTGGTGCCCGTTCAGTTGAAGACCAGCAACACCGCTTTGTGGCCAGTGGGGCAGATTTTGCGACTGGTTTTAAAAATCCAACCTCTGGAAATCTCAATGTTATGTTTAATGGGATTTATGCTGCTCAAAACAAACAAAGTTTCCTTTTCCTAGGAAAAGAAGTGGAAACAACTGGGAACCCGCTTTCGCATGCTATTCTTCGTGGAGCTACCAATGAGTATGGTAAGAATATTCCTAACTACTACTATGATAATTTGATGGATACTATTGCCCAGTACGAGAAGATGAGCTTGGAAAATCCTTTTATCATTGTGGACACCAATCATGACAACTCTGGTAAGCAATACATGGACCAGATTCGAATTGTCCGCCAGACCTTGATTAATCGTGATTGGAATGAAAAGATCAAGCAGTACGTTCGTGGCTTTATGATTGAGTCTTATCTAGAAAACGGCCGTCAAAACGAACCGGAAGTATTTGGCAAGTCTATCACAGACCCTTGTCTAGGCTGGGAAAATACGGAAGCCCTTGTCAGAGAAATCTACCAAACGCTAGGAGAATAAGATGGCATTTATTGAAAAAGGTCAAGAAATCGATATTGAAGCAATCAAGGCAGAAACCCAATTGTCTGCGGAAGCCCTGCGACTAAAGGAGCGTCGTGATAGAGAATTGGCAGACATTATTTCAGGAGAAGATGATAGAATTCTTTTGGTGATTGGTCCTTGCTCGTCTGACAATGAAGAGGCTGTCTTGGAATATGCCCGCCGTTTATCCACTTTGCAGAAGAAGGTGGCGGACAAGATTTTCATGGTTATGCGTGTTTATACAGCTAAACCTCGTACAAACGGAGACGGCTATAAAGGTTTGGTTCACCAGCCAGATACTTCTAAGGCTCCAAGCCTGATTAATGGTTTGCAGGCTGTGCGCCAGTTGCACTACCGCGTGATTACAGAGACTGGTTTGACAACGGCAGATGAGATGCTTTATCCGTCAAATCTGGTCTTGGTAGATGACTTGGTCAGCTACCATGCTGTGGGGGCTCGTTCTGTGGAAGATCAAGAGCACCGCTTTGTGGCCTCAGGGATTGATGCACCAGTGGGGATGAAAAATCCAACTTCTGGAAACCTTGGGGTCATGTTTAATGGTATCTATGCCGCTCAGAACAAACAAACCTTCCTCTTTCATGGTCAAGAAGTTGAAACTTCAGGAAATCCCTTGGCCCACGTCATCCTTCGTGGTGCAGTTAATGAATATGGGAAAAATGAGCCTAACTTTTACTATGAAACCTTGCTAAATGCCATTGAACGCTATGAAGCCCTGGGACTTGAAAATCCCTTTATCCTCATTGATACCAACCATGATAACTCAGGCAAGCAATATATGGAGCAGATTCGAGTGGTTCGTAAGACCTTGCAGAATCGTGATTGGAATGAGAAGATTAAAAAGATAGTTCGAGGCTTTATGATTGAATCTTACCTAGCAGATGGTCGTCAAAATCAACCAGAGGTCTTTGGTTGTTCTATTACCGACCCTTGCCTAGGTTGGGAAAATACAGAGGCCTTGGTAGAAGAGATTTACGCTACCTTGACAAAATAAGTGAAAAGGATGGAGTTGGGGAATCTCAACTCCTTTTGATGAGAATGATAGTTGGACACGGAATTGACATCGAAGAATTGGCTTCGATAAAAAGCGCAGTTACACGACATGAAAGCTTTGCCAAGCGCGTGCTGACCGCTAAGGAAATGGAGCGCTTCACTAGTCTTAAAGGGCGCAGACAAATCGAATATTTGGCAGGTCGCTGGTCGGCTAAGGAGGCCTTTTCCAAGGCTATGGGAACTGGTATTGGAAAGCTTGGTTTTCAGGATTTAGAAGTTTTGAACAATGAACGCGGGGCGCCTTATTTTAGTCAGGCACCATTTTCAGGAAAGATTTGGCTGTCTATCAGCCACACCGATCAGTTTGTGACAGCCAGTGTCATTTTGGAGGAAAATCATGAAAGCTAGTCCACATAGACCAACCAAGGCTCTGATTCATCTGGGAGCTATTCGACAAAATATTCAGCAAATGGGGGCTCATATCCCTGAAGGAACGCTCAAATTTGCAGTAGTCAAGGCTAATGCCTATGGGCATGGGGCTGTTGCTGTTGCGACGGCGATTCAGGATGAAGTTGATGGCTTTTGCGTTTCCAATATTGATGAAGCTATTGAACTCAGACAGGCTGGACTCAGGAAGAAAATCCTCATTTTAGGAGTTTCTGATCTAGAAGCTGTTTCTCTTGCTAAAGAATACGATATCACCTTGACTGTGGCTGGACTGGAGTGGATTCAAGCACTCTTAGATAAGGAAGCTGACCTAACTGGATTGACAGTCCACCTCAAGATTGATTCAGGAATGGGACGGATTGGTTTTAGAGAGGCCGCTGAGGCTGAGCAGGCTCAAGCTTTGCTCCAACAACATGGTGCTCGTGTTGAAGGGATTTTTACCCACTTTGCTACTGCAGACGAAAAATCAGATGACTACTTTAATGCCCAGTTAGAACGGTTTAAAACTATTTTGGCTAGTATGAAGGAAGTTCCAGACTTGATTCATGCTAGCAATTCTGCAACGACTCTATGGCATGCAGATACCATTTTCAATGCTGTCCGTATGGGAGATGCCATGTATGGTCTTAATCCTAGCGGAGAGGTCTTGGACTTGCCTTATGACTTGACTCCAGCCTTGACCTTGGAATCTGCTCTGGTTCATGTCAAGACAGTTCCAGCTGGAGCTTGTATGGGCTACGGAGCTACCTATCAGGCGGATAGCGAGCAAGTCATTGCGACGGTGCCAATCGGCTATGCGGATGGATGGACACGAGATATGCAAAATTTCACTGTTTTGGTAGATGGCCAAGCTTGCCCAATCGTTGGGCGGGTTTCTATGGACCAAATCACTATTCGTCTGCCTAAGACTTATCCACTCGGAACCAAAGTCACCCTCATTGGTTCTAATGGGGGCAAGGAGATCACAGCTACTCAGGTAGCGATCTACCGTGGAACTATTAACTATGAAGTGGTTTGTCTCCTCAGCGACCGCATTCCGAGAGAATATTATTAAAGAAGAAAGGAGTGGAGCATGAATCTACATCAACCCTTGCATGTCTTACCTGGTGTGGGACCAAAGTCAGCAGAGAAGTACGCCAAACTAGGAATTGAAAACTTGCAAGACCTCTTGCTCTATTTTCCTTTCCGTTATGAGGACTTCAAAACCAAGCAAGTATTGGAACTAGAGGACGGGGAGAAGGCAGTCCTATCTGGTCAAGTCGTGACTCCTGCCAGTGTCCAGTATTATGGTTTCAAGCGCAATCGCCTGCGTTTTAGCCTCAAGCAGGGAGAAGTTGTTTTTGCTGTAAATTTCTTTAATCAGCCCTATCTAGCTGATAAGATAGAGCTGGGAGCAACCCTTGCTGTCTTTGGAAAATGGGACCGCGCCAAGGCTAGTCTGACAGGGATGAAGGTTTTGGCTCAGGTGGAAGATGACCTCCAACCTGTTTATCGCTTGGCTCAGGGAATCAGTCAGGCCAGTCTGGTCAAGGTCATCAAGACGGCTTTTGATCAGGGACTGGACCTCTTGATTGAGGAAAATTTGCCCCAGTCTTTGCTGGACAAATACAAACTCATGTCCCGTTGTCAGGCCGTTCGTGCCATGCATTTTCCCAAGGATTTGGCAGAATACAAGCAGGCCCTTCGCCGTATCAAGTTTGAGGAACTCTTTTATTTCCAAATGCAATTGCAGACGCTCAAATCTGAAAATAGAGTTCAGGGAAGCGGTCTGGTTTTGAACTGGTCTCAGGAAAAAGTGATATCAGTCAAGGAAAGCCTTCCTTTTGCCCTGACCCCAGCTCAAGAAAAGAGTTTGCAGGAAATTTTAACCGATATGAACTCGGACCACCACATGAATCGTCTCCTACAAGGAGATGTGGGGAGCGGAAAAACTGTAGTTGCTGGCTTGGCCATGTTTGCGGCAGTGACAGCTGGTTATCAGTCCGCCCTCATGGTACCGACAGAAATCCTTGCAGAGCAACACTTTGAGAGTTTACAGAACCTTTTTCCCAACTTGAAACTGGCTCTTTTGACAGGTTCCTTGAAAGTTGCAGAAAAGAGAGAAGTCTTGGAGACTATTGCTAAGGGTGAAGCTGATTTGATTATCGGAACCCACGCTCTGATTCAGGATGGGGTAGATTATGCTCGTCTGGGATTGATTATCATCGATGAGCAGCACCGCTTTGGTGTGGGACAAAGGCGTATTTTACGGGAAAAAGGCGACAATCCAGATGTCCTCATGATGACGGCAACTCCCATTCCACGAACCTTGGCTATCACAGCCTTTGGCGATATGGATGTTTCCATTATCGACCAGATGCCAGCAGGTCGAAAACCGATTGTGACTCGCTGGATTAAACATGAGCAACTGCCTCAAGTCTTGACTTGGTTAGAGGGGGAAATTCAAAAAGGTTCTCAAGCCTATGTCATCTCTCCCTTGATTGAAGAATCTGAAGCTCTGGATTTGAAAAATGCTATTGCTTTATCTGAGGAGTTGACGGCTCATTTTGCAGGTAAGGCAGAAGTGGCTCTTCTACATGGTAAGATGAAGAGTGACGAAAAAGAGCAGATTATGCAGGAGTTCAAAGAGCAAAAAACGGATATTCTAGTTTCGACAACGGTTATCGAGGTTGGGGTTAATGTTCCCAATGCGACCGTTATGATTATCATGGATGCCGATCGGTTCGGGCTCAGCCAGCTTCACCAGCTCAGAGGTCGTGTGGGTCGGGGAGATAAGCAGTCTTATGCAGTTCTCGTTGCCAATCCCAAGACGGATTCTGGGAAAGACCGCATGCGCATCATGACAGAAACGACCAATGGATTTGTTCTTGCTGAGGAAGATTTGAAAATGCGTGGTTCGGGTGAGATTTTTGGAACCAGACAGTCAGGTCTTCCAGAGTTCCAAGTAGCTGATATTATCGAAGATTTTCCGATTTTAGAAGAAGCCAGAAAGGTTGCTAGTTACATTAGTTCGATAGAAGCTTGGCAAGAGGATCCAGAATGGCGCATGATTGCCCTTCATTTGGAAAAGAAAGAACATCTAGATTAAGCTTTCTCTAAGGAAATCTTAAGCTAGCTTTCAGGTTAGCCCCTTATACTAGAGTCATCAAAAAGAAACGAGGACTCTCACATGACAGTAACGATTAAAGTAAATTACCAAACCACTTTCCAAAAGAAAGAAGCAACAAAATAAGATTGAACAGGAGAAAAAGGGCGGAAATGCTCTTTTTTTGTTTCTAAAAGCACAATTTATTGAATCTAAAATAGCACACTGCGGATTCTAAAAAATTTCTAGAGATTATAGTAGATTGAATCTGGAATAGTCCACCGAGTTTTCTAAAACATTGTTAGAAATTAGTTTGAATTCCGCAATCAACTTGTTCAGTTTTTATTTCATTTAACTATAATTTGACTTTCCTAATTTCTTTGTTCATATCTTATTTCAATACACTATATCTTACTATTTCAGAGCCCACATCTAGCATAACTAAAAAAACAGATTCTTCCATCTATTACGGAAAAATCTGTCATTGATTTAATGATTTACAAAAACTCCAACCACGGTTTACGAACCTCGTCTTTGCTGGTTTCTCTGTATTTTTTTAATTCCAAGAACGCCATCTTGACTAGATGGTTTTCTTATCCATTATTTGTGATTGTCTTAATCTTTCAATAACGCCTCAAACTCAGCGACAGTCATTCCTAATTGTTCACTTGCAACCTCAGCTGTCAGAAGGCCTTGACGGACTAGATTTAATAGCATAGATAAACTCCCTTCGACTTTCCCACGCTCTAAGCCTTTTTCTTCGGCTCGTTCCAAGGCATAGTCCTGTGCCAACAAGGCTTGTTCTTCTCGCATACGTAGTTGACTAAACTTTTTCCTGTCCTCCTCGGACCAGCTCTTGTAGTCCAGCAGTTGGTCTGCCTGGCTGATGGCTCGCTCGGGTTGTTGGGTAAAGGGTTTATTCCCGAAAAACTCCAACCACGGCTTGCGAACGCTATCCTTGCTGGTTTCTCTGTACTTTCTTAATTCCAAGAACGCCATCTTGACTAGATGGTTTTCTTGACCGTTATTTGTGATTGTCTTAATCTTTCAATAACGCCTCAAACTCAGCGACAGTCATACCCAATTGATCACTTGCAAATTCGGAAGTTAAAACATGTTGGCGTACCATATCCAGAAATGCAAAAAGTTTCCCTTCTTCCCTTCCTTCAACTTTCCCACGCTCCAGTCCCTGTTCAATCCCTTCTGCCCTAGCAGTCTCCAAGGCATAATCCTGAGCCAACAAGGCTTGTTCTTCGCGCATACGTAGTTGACTAAACATTTTCCTGTCCTCCTCGGACCAGCTCTTGTAGTCCAGCAGTTGGTCTGCTTGGCTGATGGCTCGCTCGGGTTGCTGGGTAAAAGGTTTGTTCCCGAAAAACTCCAACCACGGCTTGCGAACCTTGTCTTTGCTGGTTTCTCTGTATTTTTTTAATTCCAAGAATGCCATCTTGACTAGATGATTTTCTTGTCCATTATTTGTGATTGTCAATACCTCACCTGTCGTATCCTCTCGCATGCTAAAGCTATGAAAAGCCAGGTCATCTGAGAAATAATTGCTGTCCACAATTGCGATAGCATATACCGGTGCGATGTGTTTATAACTCTGGTGTGTATCACCTTCTCGTTGGCGAATTTTTTCGAGGTTTTGATTGACCTGACTGCAAAGGTAAGCCCACAGGCGATTGATGAAAAAATTCTGATGATGAACTTGAATTTCAATAATTACTTGCGTACCATTATCCAACTCCGCCAAGACGTCTATACTGGTATAGAAATCCTGAGCCGAGTAAGGCAGGGAAGGCAAGACATGAATATTGCTCCCCTCCAAAATGGTCACATTTTTTGCTGGCAAGTCCAGCATATCGCGAATAAATTGACAAGTGATTTCTGGATTGCTAAAGATTTTCTTAGCAACCAAGTCATTGGTTGGGCTGATGCCCGGATGTCTGAGAATCATCCATTCCCTCCTTCTATTATACCATATTTTAAAATCTAATTTTGCTAGATTCGATGGTTCTATCTATTTATTCGGAAAAAAGCGTAACTTTTCAAAGTAACTTCCATCTCTCTCAAAACTGGAAATTAGTTTTAGAAGTTACCCAATGAAAATCAAAGAGCAAACTAGGAAACTAGCCGCAGGCTGTACTTGAGTACTGCAAGGCAACGTTGACGTGGTTTGAAGAGATTTTCTAAGAGTATAAGATAGATGACTTCTCTGAAACTACTTTCAGAAACAGCTGTTCTATAAAATACTTTTGAAACTGTAATCTATCCTACTACAAAGTATTGAAAGCGCTTCATAAATGATATATAATGACCTCATAAGAACAAAGAAAAGGAGGAAAGAGGATGCCACAGATTACTAAAGAAGCTTTGATTGCACAAATCAAAGATGGAATCATTGTTTCTTGTCAGGCCCTTCCTCACGAACCGCTTTATACTGAAGCGGGAGGAGTCATCCCCTTGCTGGTCAAAGCGGCTGAGCAAGGTGGAGCAGTCGGTATCCGAGCAAACAGTGTTCGTGATATCAAAGAAATAAAGGAGGTTACAAAACTTCCGATTATCGGGATTATCAAACGAGATTATCCACCTCAAGAACCCTTCATAACTGCTACTATGAAAGAAGTTGATGAATTGGCAGAATTGGACATCGAGGTGATTGCTCTTGATTGTACCAAGCGTGAACGTTATGATGGCTTGGAGATTCAGGAGTTCATTCGTCAGGTTAAGGAAAAATATCCGAACCAGCTCTTGATGGCTGATACAAGTACTTTCGAGGAAGGATTGGCAGCTGTTGAAGCAGGAATTGACTTTGTCGGAACAACCTTATCAGGATACACATCTTACAGTCCAAAAGTGGATGGCCCTGATTTTGAATTAATCAAAAAACTCTGTGATGCAGGTGTAGATGTCATTGCAGAAGGAAAAATCCATACACCTGAACAAGCCAAACAAATCCTGGGATATGGAGTGCGAGGCATCGTTGTTGGTGGCGCTATTACTAGACCAAAAGAGATTACAGAACGCTTCGTTGCTGGTCTTAAATAACAAATAAAGAAAGGGGGATTGAGTATGATTATCACTAAAATCAGTCGTTTAGGAACTTATGTGGGAGTCAATCCACATTTTGCAACATTAATAGATTTTCTAGAAAAAACAGGACTAGAAAATTTAACAGAAGGTCCGATTGAGATCGATGGTAATCGATTATTTGGTAATTGCTTTACTTATCTAGCAGACGGTCAAGCAGGAGCCTTCTTTGAAACTCACCAAAAATATTTGGATATTCATTTAGTTTTGGAAAACGAAGAAGCCATGGCTGTTACGTCGCCAGAAAATGTAAGCGTTACCCAAAAATATGATGAAGAAAAAGATATTGAATTATACACAGGAGAAGTGGAACAGTTAGTTCATTTGAGAGCTGGTGAATGCCTTATCACTTTTCCAGAAGATTTACATCAACCCAAGGTTCGTATAAATGATGAACCTGTTAAAAAAGTTGTCTTTAAAGTTGCGATTTCTTAATGTAGAAAGGGAAGAACAATGAAAAAAATGAGAAAGTTTTTATGTCTAGCTGGAGTTGCGCTAGCAGCCGTTGCCTTGGTAGCTTGTTCAGGAAAGAAAGAAACTACAGCTGACACTGAACCACCGACAGAATTATCTGGTGAGATTACAATGTGGCACTCCTTTACTCAAGGACCACGTTTGGAAAGTATTCAAAAATCAGCAGATGCTTTTATGCAAAAGCATCCAAAAACCAAAATCAAGATTGAAACATTTTCTTGGAATGACTTCTATACTAAATGGACTACAGGTTTAGCAAATGGAAATGTGCCAGATATCAGTACGGCTCTTCCTAACCAAGTAATGGAAATGGTCAACTCAGATGCTTTGGTTCCGCTAAACGATTCTATCAAGCGTATTGGACAGGATAAATTTAACGAAACTGCCTTAAATGAAGCAAAAATCGGAGATGATTACTACTCTGTTCCTCTTTATTCACATGCACAAGTCATGTGGGTTAGAACAGATTTGTTAAAAGAGCATAATATTGAGATTCCTAAAACTTGGGATCAACTCTATGAAGCTTCTAAAAAATTGAAAGAAGCTGGAGTTTATGGCTTGTCTGTTCCGTTTGGAACAAATGACTTAATGGCAACACGTTTCTTGAACTTCTACGTACGTAGTGGTGGTGGAAGTCTCTTGACAAAAGATCTTAAAGCAGATTTGACAAGTCAACTTGCTCAAGATGGTATTAAATACTGGGTTAAAATGTATAAAGAAATCTCACCTCAAGATTCTTTGAACTTTAATGTCCTTCAACAAGCTACCTTGTTCTATCAAGGAAAAACAGCATTTGACTTTAACTCTGGCTTCCATATTGGAGGAATTGATGCCAACAGTCCTCAATTGATTGATTCGATTGATGCTTATCCTATTCCAAAAATCAAAGAATCTGATAAGGAACAAGGAATTGAAACCTCAAACATTCCAATGGTTGTTTGGAAAAATTCAAAACACCCAGAAGTTGCTAAAGCATTCTTGGAATCACTTTATAATGAAGAAGACTACATTAAATTCCTTGATTCAACTCCAGTAGGTATGTTGCCAACTATTAAGGGAATTAGCGATTCTGCAGCCTATAAAGAAAATGAAACTCGTAAGAAATTTAAACATGCTGAAGAAGTGATTACTGAAGCTGTTAAAAAAGGTACTGCTATTGGTTATGAAAATGGACCAAGTGTACAAGCTGGTATGTTGACTAACCAACACATTATTGAACAAATGTTCCAAGATATCATTTCAAATGGAACAGATCCTATGAAAGCAGCAAAAGAAGCAGAAAAACAATTAAACGATTTATTTGAGGCTGCTCAGTAGATGTAAAAGACTAGAAAATAGGTGGGCTAGTGAGCTGAAAAGCCCTAGCCCAATCTTGTAAAAGAAGGGAGAAGGAGAATGGTTAAAGAACGTAATTTAACTCGCTGGATATTTGTTTTGCCAGCTATGATTATCGTAGGATTACTCTTTGTTTATCCGTTTTTCTCGAGTATTTTTTATAGCTTTACCAATAAGCATTTGATTATGCCTAATTATAAATTTGTTGGTTTAGCTAACTATAAAGCTGTGCTATCAGATCCCAACTTCTTTAATGCGTTCTTTAATTCAATTAAGTGGACCGTTTTCTCATTAGTTGGTCAAGTTTTAGTAGGGTTTGTATTGGCTTTAGCTCTTCACAGAGTACGCCACTTCAAGAAATTATATAGGACCTTATTGATTGTTCCTTGGGCATTTCCTACCATCGTTATTGCCTTTTCTTGGCAGTGGATTCTAAACGGGGTTTATGGCTACTTACCTAATCTAATCGTAAAATTAGGTTTAATGGAACATACGCCTGCATTTTTGACAGATAGTACATGGGCATTCCTATGTTTGGTGTTTATCAACATTTGGTTTGGAGCGCCGATGATTATGGTTAATGTGCTTTCAGCTTTGCAAACAGTACCAGAAGAACAATTTGAGGCTGCTAAGATAGATGGTGCTTCAAGTTGGCAAGTGTTCAAATTTATCGTCTTTCCACATATTAAAGTGGTTGTAGGGCTTCTAGTTGTTTTGAGAACTGTATGGATCTTTAATAACTTTGACATTATCTACCTAATTACAGGTGGTGGACCAGCCAATGCTACAACGACGCTTCCAATTTTTGCCTACAACCTAGGTTGGGGAACTAAATTGTTGGGTCGTGCTTCAGCAGTTACAGTATTGCTCTTTATCTTCTTGGTGGCAATTTGCTTTATCTACTTTGCTATCATCAGTAAGTGGGAAAAGGAGGGTAGAAAATAATGAAGAAGAAATCCGGTATTTATTTAGATATTCTCTCACATGTACTCTTGATTGGTGCGACCATCGTTGCAATTTTCCCACTGGTATGGATTATCATATCTTCTGTCAAAGGTAAAGGGGAATTAACTCAGTATCCAACACGATTTTGGCCTGAACAATTTACATTAGATTATTTCACTCATGTTATCAACGATTTGCACTTTATTGATAACATTCGAAACAGTTTAATCATTGCCTTAGCTACAACCGTTATTGCGATTATTATTTCTGCTATGGCAGCCTATGGAATTGTTCGATTCTTCCCTAAATTGGGAGCAATCATGTCGAGACTACTCGTCATTACCTACATTTTCCCACCAATTTTGTTAGCAATTCCCTATTCAATTGCCATTGCTAAAGTTGGATTAACAAATAGTTTATTTGGCTTGATGATGGTTTATCTATCTTTTAGTGTTCCATATGCAGTTTGGCTCTTAGTTGGATTTTTCCAAACAGTTCCAATTGGAATTGAAGAAGCAGCTAGAATTGATGGTGCAAATAAATTTGTTACTTTTTATAAAGTTGTACTACCGATTGTAGCACCAGGTATTGTAGCAACAGCTATTTATACATTTATCAATGCTTGGAATGAATTCCTGTATGCTTTGATTTTGATTAACAATACAGGAAAGATGACAGTAGCAGTAGCCCTTCGATCACTTAACGGTTCAGAAATTTTAGACTGGGGAGATATGATGGCTGCATCTGTTATTGTAGTTCTTCCATCAATCATTTTCTTCTCAATTATCCAAAATAAGATTGCAAGTGGATTGTCAGAAGGATCTGTGAAGTAGACGAAAGAAGGAAAAAAATGAATAAGAGAGGTCTTTATTCAAAACTAGGAATTTCTGTTGTAGGCATTAGTCTTTTAATGGGAGTCCCCGCTTTGATTCATGCGAATGAATTAAACTATGGTCAACTGTCCATATCTCCTATTTTTCAAGGAGGTTCATATCAACTGAACAATAAGAGTATAGATATCAGCCCTTTGTTATTAGATAAGTTGTCTGGAGAGAGTCAGACAGTAGTAATGAAATTTAAAGCAGATAAACCAAACTCGCTTCAAGCTTTGTTTGGCCTATCTAATAGTAAAGCAGGCTTTAAAAATAATTACTTTTCAATTTTCATGAGAGATTCTGGTGAGATAGGTGTAGAAATAAGAGACGCTCAAAAGGGAATAAATTATTTATTTTCTAGACCAGCTTCATTATGGGGAAAGCATAAAGGACAGGCAGTTGAAAATACACTAGTATTTGTATCTGATTCTAAAGATAAGACATACACAATGTATGTTAATGGGATAGAAGTGTTCTCTGAAACAGTTGATACATTTTTGCCAATTTCAAATATAAATGGTATAGATAAGGCAACACTAGGATCTGTTAATCGTGAAGGCAAGGATCATTACCTCGCAAAAGGAAGTATTGATGAAATCAGTCTATTTAATAAAGCAATTAGTGATCAGGAAGTTTCAACTATTCCCTTGTCAAATCCATTTCAGTTAATTTTCCAATCAGGAGATTCTACTCAAGCTAACTACTTTAGAATACCGACATTATATACATTAAGTAGTGGAAGAGTTCTATCAAGTATTGATGCACGTTATGGTGGGACTCATGATTCTAAAAGTAAGATTAATATCGCCACTGCTTATAGTGATGATAATGGGAAAACGTGGAGTGAGCCAACTTTTGCTATGAAGTTTAATGACTATGAGGAGCAGTTAGTTTACTGGCCACGAGATAATAAATTAAAGAATAGTCAAATTAGTGGAAGTGCTTCATTTATAGATTCATCCATTGTTGAAGATAAAAAATCTGGGAAAACGATATTATTAGCTGATGTTATGCCTGCGGGTATTGGAAATAATAATGCAAATAAAACTGATTCAGGTTTTAAAGAAATAAATGGTCATTATTATTTAAAACTAAAGAAGAATGGAGATAACGATTTCCGTTATACAGTTAGAGAAAATGGTGTCGTTTACGATGAAACAACAAATAAACCTACAAATTATACTGTAAATGATAAGTATGAAGTTTTGGAGGGAGGAAAGTCTTTAACAGTCGAACAATATTCGGTTGATTTTGATAGTGGCTCTCTAAGAGAAAGGCATAATGGAAAACAGGTTCCTATGAATGTTTTCTACAAAGATTCGTTATTTAAAGTGACTCCTACTAATTATATAGCAATGACAACTAGTCAGAATAGAGGAGAGAGTTGGGAACAATTTAAGTTATTGCCTCCGTTCTTAGGAGAAAAACATAATGGAACTTACTTATGTCCCGGACAAGGTTTAGCATTAAAATCAAGTAACAGATTAATTTTTGCAACATATACCAGTGGTGAACTAACTTATCTCATTTCTGATGATAGTGGTCAAACATGGAAGAAATCCTCAGCTTCAATTCCGTTTAAGAATGCGACAGCAGAAGCGCAAATGGTTGAAATGAGAGATGGTGTGATTAGAACATTCTTTAGAACTACTACAGGTAAGATTGCCTATATGACTAGTAGAGATTCTGGAGAAACATGGTCAGAAGTTTCGTATATCGATGGAATTCAACAAACTTCATATGGTACACAAGTATCTGCAATTAAATACTCTCAATTAATTGATGGAAAAGAAGCAGTCATTTTGAGTACACCAAATTCTAAAAATGGCCGTAAGGGAGGTCAATTAGTTGTCGGTTTAGTCAATAAAGAAGATGATAGTATTGATTGGAAGTACCACTATGACATTGATTTACCTTCGTATGGTTATGCATATTCTGCAATTACAGAATTGCCAAATCATCACATAGGTGTATTGTTTGAAAAATATGATTCATGGTCGAGAAATGAATTGCATTTAAGCAATGTAGTTCAGTATATAGATTTGGAAATTAATGATTTAACAAAATAAAGGAGAAAAAACATGGTTAAATACGGTGTTGTTGGAACAGGATATTTTGGAGCTGAGTTGGCTCGTTATATGCAAAAGAATGATGGAGCAGAGATTACTCTTCTCTATGACCCAGATAATGCAGAGGCGATTGCAGAGGAGTTGGGAGCAAAAGTAGCAAGTTCCCTAGATGAGTTGGTTTCTAGCGATGAAGTAGATTGTGTTATTGTCGCAACTCCAAATAATCTTCATAAAGAACCAGTTATCAAGGCCGCACAACATGGTAAAAATGTTTTCTGTGAAAAACCAATTGCGCTTTCTTATCAAGATTGTCGCGAGATGGTAGATGCATGTAAAGAAAACAATGTAACCTTTATGGCAGGACATATTATGAACTTCTTCAATGGTGTCCATCATGCAAAAGAACTAATTAATCAAGGAGTTATAGGAGACGTTCTATATTGTCACACAGCTCGTAATGGTTGGGAAGAACAACAACCGTCAGTATCATGGAAAAAAATTCGTGAAAAATCAGGTGGTCACTTGTATCACCACATCCATGAGTTGGATTGTGTTCAATTCCTTATGGGTGGCATGCCTGAAACTGTAACTATGACAGGTGGAAATGTTGCCCATGAAGGTGAAAATTTCGGTGATGAAGATGATATGATTTTTGTCAATATGGAATTTTCTAATAAGCGTTTTGCCTTGTTAGAATGGGGTTCAGCTTATCGTTGGGGTGAACATTATGTTTTGATTCAAGGAACGAAAGGTGCTATCCGCTTAGACTTATTCAACTGTAAAGGAACTCTTAAGCTAGATGGACAAGAAAGCTATTTCTTGATTCATGAATCACAAGAAGAAGATGATGATCGTACTCGTATCTATCATAGTACAGAGATGGACGGAGCAATTGCTTATGGTAAACCAGGTAAACGTACTCCGTTATGGCTATCATCTGTCATTGACAAAGAAATGCGCTATCTACATGAGATTATGCAAGGAGCTCCAGTATCAGAAGAATTTGCAAAATTGTTGACAGGTGAAGCTGCTCTAGAAGCGATTGCTACTGCAGATGCTTGTACTCAATCTATGTTCGAAGATCGTAAAGTAAAATTGTCAGAAATTGTAAAATAAACATAATGTAAAGGGGATGAAAAATTTATTTTCTCCCCTCATTTCGGAAATAAGTTAGGAGAAATCTATGTCAGATTTAAAAAAATACGAAGGTGTCATTCCAGCTTTCTACGCATGTTATGATGATCAAGGAGAAGTAAGTCCAGAGCGTACGCGTGCCTTGGTGGAATACTTCATTGATAAAGGTGTTCAAGGTCTTTATGTTAATGGTTCTTCTGGTGAATGTATCTACCAAAGCGTTGAAGACCGTAAATTAATCTTAGAAGAAGTCATGGCAGTTGCCAAAGGTAAGTTGACTATTATTGCTCACGTAGCTTGCAATAATACTAAAGATAGTATGGAACTTGCTCGCCACGCAGAAAGCTTAGGAGTAGATGCTATTGCAACGATTCCGCCGATTTATTTCCGCTTGCCAGAATACTCAGTTGCTAAATACTGGAATGACATTAGTGCTGCAGCTCCAAACACAGACTACGTGATTTATAACATTCCTCAATTAGCTGGTGTTGCTTTGACGCCAAGTCTCTACACTGAAATGTTGAAAAATCCTCGTGTTATCGGTGTTAAGAACTCTTCTATGCCAGTTCAAGATATCCAAACCTTTGTCAGCCTTGGTGGGGAAGACCACATCGTCTTTAATGGTCCAGATGAGCAGTTCTTAGGTGGTCGTCTCATGGGAGCTAAAGCTGGTATCGGTGGTACTTATGGTGCTATGCCAGAACTCTTCTTGAAACTCAACCAATTGATTGCTGACAAAGACTTAGAAACAGCGCGTGAATTACAATACGCTATCAACGCTATCATTGGTAAACTCACTTCTGCACATGGAAATATGTATGGTGTGATTAAGGAAGTCTTGAAGATCAATGAAGGACTGAATATTGGTTCTGTTCGTTCACCATTGACACCAGTGACTGAAGAAGATCGTCCAGTTGTAGAAGCAGCTGCAGCCTTGATTCGTGAAACCAAGGAGCGCTTCCTCTAATCCATAAGGAGGTATTTATGACACACTACGTTGCAATTGATATCGGTGGAACAAATATCAAATATGGTTTGATCGACCAAGAAGGCCAACTTGTTGAATCGCATGAAATGCCAACAGAGGCGCATAAAGGTGGACCTCATATCTTACAAAAGACCAAAGATATCGTAGCCAGCTATTTAAAACAAGGACCAGTAGCAGGTGTTGCCATTTCTTCTGCAGGAATGGTGGATCCTGATAAGGGTGAGATTTTCTATGCTGGGCCTCAAATCCCTAACTACGCAGGCACCCAGTTCAAAAAGGAAATCGAGACTAGCTTTGCGATTCCTTGTGAAATTGAAAATGATGTCAACTGTGCAGGTCTTGCTGAAGCGGTATCTGGTTCAGGCAAGGGAGCGAGTGTGACACTTTGCTTGACCATTGGAACCGGTATCGGTGGTTGCTTGATTATGGATGGGAAAGTCTTCCATGGTTTTAGCAATTCAGCTTGTGAAGTTGGTTATATGCATATGCAGGATGGAGATTTCCAAGACTTGGCCTCTACAACAGCCTTGGTGGAGTATGTAGCAGCAGGTCATGGAGATCCAGTTGACCAGTGGAATGGTCGACGTATCTTTAAGGAAGCCACTGAAGGAAACAAGATTTGTATGGCTGGTATTGACCGCATGGTAGACTATCTAGGAAAAGGTCTGGCAAATATTTGCTATGTGGCCAATCCAGAAGTAGTCATTCTCGGTGGCGGTATAATGGGGCAAGAGGCTATCCTCAAGCCTAAAATTCGAAAAGCTTTGAAAGATGCTTTGGTACCAAGTCTGGCTGATAAGACGAGATTAGAATTTGCCCATCATCAAAATACAGCAGGTATGTTGGGTGCTTATTATCACTTTAAAACAAAACAATCCTAGTTTGGTTAAACCAAACTAGGATTTTCTTATACGTTTTTGTCTACGATAACCATTGAGTTTTTTATTTTCCCAGTAGCTATTAAAGATTTTCTCCTTGCTTTCACGATTGATTTCCAAAAAGTAGGCATAAATCAAATCGATAAAGAAGAGCATAGGAAGTTGAGCGGATATACGTTGGATGTAAGAAGACTGGCTGTGGGTGGCTACAAGAACAGTCTCTGTATAGGCTTGACTATCTTTATTGGGAACACTTGTAAAAAGTACAGTCTTTGCCCCCATCTCCTTAGCGTCTAATAGACTATCTAAAATAGAAGGAGTTGTGCCAGAAAGTGAGAAACCGAGTACGAGACAATTCTCATCCATAATACTGGTTGTCCAAGCAAAACCATCTTGGTCAGTCAAGGCCTCGCAGACCACACCCAGACGCATGAAGCGCAATTTCATTTCACGGGCGACAAGGCCAGAACTACCTGTTCCGAAGAAGTAGACACGCTCAGCATCTTCGATTAATTGGGCAATTCGTTCTAGTTGTTCTTCGTCAATCAAGTCCTGTGTTTGTTCCCGCATATTGCTATAACTTCTGAGGACTCGTTTTGTCAGTGGACTATGTTTGTGAGAATGGGTGTCTTGTTTCTCTGCTTGGTGTTGGTATTGGAAAATAAATTCTCGATAACCTGTAAAACCACACTTTTTAGAAAAGCGGGTCAGAGCAGCCTGAGAAATATGTAATTTTTGAGTAACCTGCTGGGATGATAAATCATCTGCAATGGTTTCAGATTGTAAAAAATAGCGAGCGATTTCTTGCTCTAAATCTGTCATTTCTTCGAAGTGGGAATCAATGAGGGTTGCTATATCTGGTTTGTCCATAGAAAGGCTCCTTTAAATGAGTCGTATTGGAAAAAGACTGGGTCATCGAACTTTTACATTTATTATATCATATAATATAGAGATAGATAAATAAAATCGCATTTTCCTGTAAAATGGAAAAAGGTCCCTTCTTTTCCATAATTTTCTTCTCAAATTGTGGTACAATGAAAAGTGAGATTTTAAATAGAAATGAGACTGATTTGTATGAGAAAATTTGACAGCCATTCGATTCCGATTCGGCTTAATTTATTGTTTTCAATTGTCATTTTACTCTTTATGGCCATTATTGGTCGCCTGCTTTATATGCAGGTTTTGAACAAGGATTTTTATGAGACAAAATTAGCATCTGCTAGTAAAACAAAGGTGACTACTAGTTCGGCTCGGGGCGAAATTTATGATGCCAGCGGCAAGCCCTTGGTTGAAAATACTGTGAAACAAGTTGTTTCCTTTACTCGAAACAACAAAATGACGGCTGCCGATTTAAAAGAAACAGCCAAGAAGTTGCTGGCTTATGTGGGAGTTTCTTCTCCAACATTGACTGACCGACAGTTGGTAGACTATTATCTAGCAGATCAAGATGTCTATAAGAAAGCAGTGGAAAGTTTACCACGTGAGAAGCGACTTGATTCTGATGGCAATCAATTATCTGAGTCCGAACTTTACAATAATACTGTTGAAAGTATCGATCCAAGTCAATTGGCCTACTCTGATGACGAAAAGAAAGAAATTTATCTTTTTAGCCAACTCAATGCAGTTGGAAATTTTGCGACAGGGACCATTGCGACAGACTCCTTGTCAGATACACAGATTGCATTGATTGCTTCAGCTTCTAAGAATTTACCTGGGATCAGTATTTCAACTTCGTGGGATCGAAAAGTTCTAGAGACTTCTCTTTCGTCTATAGTAGGAAGTGTATCCAGTGAAAAAGCTGGTCTTCCAGCTGAAGAAGCAGATGCTTATATCAAAAAGGGTTATTCTTTAAATGACCGTGTTGGGACTTCTTATTTAGAAAAACAATATGAAGAAACCTTGCAAGGAAAACGCTCGGTGAAAGAAATCCATCTAGACAAGTATGGCAATATGGAAAGTGTCGAAAATATCGAAGATGGTACCAAAGGGAATAATATTAAACTGACTATTGATTTGGCCTTCCAAGATAGCGTGGACAATCTGCTTAAGAGTTATTTCAATTCCGAACTGGGAAATGGAGGAGCCAAGTATTCTGAAGGTGTGTATGCAGTTGCTTTGAACCCAAAAACAGGTGCGGTTTTGTCTATGTCAGGGCTAAAACATGACTTGAAAACGGGAGATTTAACACCTGATTCCTTGGGAACAGTAACCAATGTCTTTGTCCCGGGTTCGGTTGTCAAGGCGGCGACCATCAGCTCTGGTTGGGAGAATGGAGTCTTATCAGGGAATCAGACCTTGACAGACCAACCGATTGTCTTCCAAGGTTCAGCTCCAATTAATTCTTGGTATACTCAAGCCTACGGTTCATTCCCGATTACAGCTGTGGAAGCCTTGGAGTATTCTTCTAATACCTACATGGTCCAAACGGCTTTGGGCATCATGGGTCAAACTTATCAACCTAATATGTTTGTTGGAACCAGCAATTTGGAATCAGCTATGGGGAAACTTCGTGCGACATTTGCGGAATATGGTCTTGGAGCTTCAACAGGCATTGACCTTCCAGATGAGTCAACTGGTTTTATACCAAAAGAGTATAATTTTGCTAATTACATTACCAATGCCTTTGGTCAGTTTGATAACTACACCCCTATGCAATTAGCCCAGTACGTTGGAACTATTGCCAACAACGGTGTTCGGATTGCCCCCCACATTGTCGAGGGGATTTATGGAAACAACGAACAAGGTGGCTTAGGGAACTTAATCCAATCTATTGAAACCAAGGAAATGAATAAAATTAATATTTCTGAGTCTGATGTTTCCATCCTCCAACAAGGATTTTATCAAGTTTCACATGGTGGTAGTGCTTTGACAACAGGTCGTGCCTTTTCAAATGGTGCAGCCGTATCCATCAGCGGGAAAACGGGTACTGCCGAAAGTTATGTTGCAGGTGGTCAAGAAGCCAACAATACCAATGCCGTGGCTTATGCCCCATCAGATAATCCTCAAATCGCGGTAGCTGTTGTCTTTCCACATAACACCAACCTTACAAATGGTGTCGGACCTTCCATTGCGCGCGATATTATCAACCTCTATAACCAACATCATCCAATGAATTAGAAAGGAACAAATGCTTTATCCAACACCTATTGCCAAGCTAATTGACAGTTATTCGAAGTTACCGGGTATCGGGATTAAGACGGCTACCCGTCTGGCCTTCTATACTATTGGAATGTCTGATGACGATGTCAATGAATTTGCTAAAAATCTCCTTTCTGCTAAGAGAGAGCTGACCTACTGTTCCATCTGCGGTCGCCTGACTGATGACGATCCTTGCTCTATCTGTACCGATCCAAGTCGTGACCAGACAACGATTTTAGTTCTCGAGGATAGTCGCGATGTGGCAGCCATGGAGAATATCCAAGAATACCATGGACTCTATCATGTCTTACATGGTCTCATTTCTCCCATGAATGGTATCAGTCCGGACGATATCAATCTCAAGAGCCTCATGACTCGTCTTATGGATAGTGAAGTTTCAGAGGTAATCGTAGCAACAAATGCTACAGCAGATGGTGAAGCGACATCCATGTATCTTTCTCGTTTGCTCAAGCCGGCCGGTATCAAGGTTACGCGTCTAGCACGAGGTCTTGCTGTGGGAGCGGACATCGAGTATGCAGATGAAGTCACACTCTTACGAGCGATTGAAAATCGGACAGAGTTGTAAGTCTAGACAAATTAACACACTCAATTCATTTATACAAAAAATCAAGAAGGCCGATATTTGTTTTATCGGTCTCTTTTTAGATTTCTTGAAGACTAGTATCAGGTTCAAGTTTCAAAAAAAGAAGCAAATATGATATACTAAAGAGCGAGTATTCTATTAGAATTGGAACAAATAATATGAAACAAACGATTATTCTTTTATACGGTGGACGTAGTGCAGAGCGTGAAGTCTCTGTTCTTTCAGCTGAGAGTGTGATGCGTGCGGTTAACTACGATCGTTTTACAGTCAAGACTTTCTTCATTAGTCAGTCAGGTGACTTTATCAAAACTCAGGAATTTAGCCAGACTCCTGATCAAGAGGATCGTCTCATGACCAATGAAACCATTGATTGGGATAAGAAAGTTGCACCAAGTGCCATCTACGAAGAAGGAGCAGTGGTCTTTCCAGTCCTTCACGGTCCGATGGGAGAAGATGGCTCTGTTCAAGGATTCCTTGAAGTTTTAAAAATGCCTTACGTTGGTTGCAACATCTTGTCATCAAGTCTTGCCATGGACAAAATCACGACCAAGCGTGTGTTAGAATCTGTCGGGATTGCTCAAGTTCCTTATGTGGCTATCGTTGAAGGTGACGATGTGACTGCTAAAATCGCTGAAGTGGAAGAAAAATTGACTTATCCAGTCTTCACCAAACCATCAAACATGGGTTCAAGTGTCGGTATTTCCAAGTCTGAAAATCAAGAAGAACTCCGTCAAGCTTTGGAGCTTGCCTTCCAATATGACAGCCGTGTCTTGGTTGAGCAAGGAGTGAATGCCCGTGAAATCGAGGTTGGTCTCTTGGGCAACTACGATGTCAAAAGCACGTTGCCAGGAGAAGTAGTCAAGGATGTTGCTTTCTACGACTACGATGCCAAGTATATTGATAACAAGATTACTATGGATATTCCAGCCAAAATCAGTGATGATGTGGTAGCTGTCATGCGTCAAAATGCAGAAACGGCCTTCCGTGCGATTGGTGGCCTTGGTCTATCTCGTTGCGATTTCTTCTATACAGAAAAGGGCGAGATTTTCCTAAACGAGCTTAATACCATGCCAGGTTTCACCCAGTGGTCTATGTATCCACTACTTTGGGATAATATGGGAATCAGCTACCCAGACCTAATCGAGCGTTTGGTTGACCTTGCCAAGGAAAGTTTTGACAAGCACGAAGCGCATTTGCTATAAAAATGAAAGAGAGGGTAGAAGCCAGAACCGTCACTGCAAGGTGGTCAGAGTTCTCGGACTTCAACCCTTTTTAAAGGAGTAGAAATGAAACTTACAATTCACGAAGTTGCCCAAGCTGTTGGAGCTAAAAATGATGTTAGTCTTTTTGCGGATGCTCAGTTAGAAAAGGCTGAGTTTGATAGTCGTTTGATTGGGACTGGAGATTTATTTGTGCCACTTAAAGGTGCGCGTGACGGTCATGACTTTATTGAAACAGCCTTTGAAAATGGCGCTGCTGTAACCCTGTCTGAGAAAGAGGTTGCAAATCATCCCTACCTTTTAGTAGATGATGTTTTGACTGCCTTTCAACAACTAGCTGCCTACTATCTTGAGAAAACGGGAGTTGATGTCTTTGCAGTTACAGGTTCAAATGGCAAGACAACGACCAAGGATATGTTGGCGCACTTGCTATCAACAACCTACAAAACCTACAAAACACAAGGCAATTACAATAATGAGATTGGCCTTCCCTACACAGTCCTCCATATGCCTGAAGGGACAGAAAAGTTGGTCTTGGAGATGGGACAGGATCACTTGGGAGATATTCATCTCTTGTCAGAATTGGCCCATCCAAAAACAGCCATTGTGACCTTGGTTGGAGAGGCTCATTTGGCCTTTTTCAAAGACCGTTCGGAAATTGCCAAAGGAAAAATGCAAATTGCAGATGGTATGGCTTCAGGTTCCTTGCTTTTGGCACCAGCTGACTCGATTGTAGAGTCCTACTTGCCAACGGATAAAGAGGTAGTCCGTTTTGGGCAAGGAGCAGAGTTGGAAATTACAGACTTGATTGAGCGCAAGGATAGTCTGACCTTTAAGGCTAATTTCTTGGAACAAGCCCTTGATTTGCCAGTGACTGGTAAGTACAATGCCACTAATGCTATGATTGCATCCTATGTTGCCCTGAAAGAAGGAGTGTCAGAGGAGCAAATTCGTCAGGCCTTCCAAAATCTTGAATTGACGCGTAACCGTACCGAGTGGAAGAAAGCAGCCAATGGAGCAGATATTTTGTCTGATGTATACAATGCCAATCCAACTGCTATGAAGTTGATTTTGGAGACATTTTCTGCCATTCCAGCTAATGAAGGGGGCAAGAAAATCGCTGTCTTAGCGGACATGAAGGAACTCGGTGACCAGTCTGTTCAGCTCCATAACCAGATGATTTTGAGCCTCTCGCCAGATGTGCTGGATACCGTTATTTTCTATGGGGAAGATATTGCTGAATTGGCCCAACTTGCCAGTCAAATGTTCCCAATCGGCCATGTTTACTACTTCAAAAAAACAGCTGACGAGGACCAATTTGAAGCTCTAGTCAAGCAGGTTAAGGAAAGCCTCAGTGCCAATGACCAAATCTTGCTCAAAGGCTCTAACTCTATGAACCTAGCCAAGTTGGTAGAAAGTTTAGAACATGAAGACAAGTGATTTTGTCAAACATTTACGTATTTCTAAATCCATTTTTGACAAATAGCATGGTATAATAAAATGCAGGAAAATTTTGAATCATGAGGAAGACTAGATGAATTTATGGGATATTTTCTTTACGACCCAAGCAACAGAACCACCCAAATTTGACCTTTTTTGGTATGTCAGTATATTTACACTCTTGGCTTTGACCTTTTATACAGCCTATCGTTATCGTGAAAAGAAGGCTTATCAACGATTTTTCCAAATCTTGCAGGCAGTTCAGTTAATCCTTCTTTATGGATGGTACGGGGTTAATCATATGCCATTGTCAGAAAGCTTACCCTTTTACCATTGCCGTATGGCTATGTTTGTGGTGCTTTTGCTTCCTGGTCAGTCCAAATATCGGCAGTATTTTGCATTACTAGGAACATTTGGGACATTAGCAGCCTTTGTTTATCCAGTGCCAGATCCTTATCCATTCCCGCATATTGCGATTTTATCCTTTATCTTTGGCCACTTAGCTCTCTTGGGGAACTCTCTAGTTTATCTATTGAGACAGTATAACGCGCGATTGCTGGATGTGAAGGGAATTTTTCTCATGACCTTTGCACTAAATGCCTTGATTTTTGTGGTCAATTTAGTAACAGGTGGAGATTACGGATTCTTGACAAAACCACCATTGGTTGGAGACCATGGCTTAGTAGCTAATTATTTAATCGTTTCCCTGGCCTTATCAGCAGCGATTACGTTAACAAAGAAAATCTTGGAACTATTTTTAGAACAAGAAGCAGAAAAAATGATTGCAAAGAAAGCTTAGAAATGAGCTTTCTTTTTTTCATAAATCTGATTTTTTATAACTTGTTTGGAAAATAAAAAAAGCTAAGGAACGAATGTGAAAAAATGGTAAGTAAATTTAGGAAAAACTAAGCACGATTGGATTTTTTGTGTTATAATATTCTGTGAATAGCTATGCCCTATTTTAGCTATATTGAATAGAAGTTTGAAACTTGGAAGAGAGAGGATGCGATGTAATGGCTAGAGATGGTTTTTTTACAGGCTTAGATATCGGAACTAATTCGATTAAAGTATTGGTTGCCGAGCATAGAAATGGTGAACTTAATGTAATTGGTGTAAGTAATGCCAAGAGTAAAGGTGTAAAGGATGGGATTATCGTTGACATTGAAGCAGCAGCAACTGCTATCAAGTCAGCTATTTCCCAAGCAGAAGAGAAAGCTGGCATTTCAATCAAATCAGTGAATGTTGGTTTGCCTGGAAATCTTTTGCAAGTAGAACCAACTCAAGGTATGATTCCAGTTACATCTGATACAAAAGAAATTACAGATCAAGATGTTGAAAATGTTGTTAAATCAGCCTTGACAAAGAGTATGACACCAGATCGTGAAGTCATTACTTTTATTCCAGAAGAATTTATCGTAGATGGTTTCCAAGGTATTCGTGACCCACGCGGCATGATGGGTGTTCGTCTTGAAATGCGTGGTTTGCTTTACACAGGTCCACGTACTATTCTTCACAATTTACGCAAGACAGTTGAGCGCTCAGGTGTTCAAGTTGAAAATATTATTATTTCACCATTGGCTTTGGTTCGTTCAGTCTTGAACGAAGGAGAGCGTGAATTTGGAGCTACTGTGATTGATATGGGAGCAGGTCAAACAACTGTTGCTACAATCCGTAACCAAGAACTCCAGTTTACAAATATTCTTCAAGAAGGTGGAGATTATGTCACAAAAGATATCTCTAAGGTCTTGAAGACTTCACAGAAATTAGCTGAAGGATTGAAATTGAACTATGGTGAAGCCTACCCTTCACTTGCAAGCAATGAAACCTTCCAAGTTGAAGTAATTGGTGAAGTAGAACCTGTAGAAGTTACAGAAAGCTACCTAGCAGAGATTATTTCAGCCCGCATTAAGCACATTTTTGAACAAATCAAACAAGAGTTGGAAAGAAGACATTTGTTGGATCTTCCAGGTGGGATTGTTCTGATTGGTGGAAATGCTATTTTACCAGGTGTTGTAGAACTTGCACAGGAAGTCTTTGGCGTTGGTGTCAAACTTTACGTTCCAAATCAAGTTGGAATCCGTAATCCTGCCTTCGCTCATGTGATTAGCTTGTCTGAATTTGCTGGTCAATTGACTGAGGTGCATTTATTAGCACAAAGAGCAGTCAAGGGTGAGGATACTTTGCGTCACCAACCAATTAATTTTGGTGGGATGATTCAACGCGTTACGCAAGTAGCACAACCTACCCCTATTCAACCAGTTCAAAATACTGAGGTAGAGCAATCAGCTTCTACGAACGTAGTTGCTCCGAAAGAAGATAAAGTATCTTCTCAAAATAAACCAAAAATCGCAGATCGTTTCCGTGGCTTAATCGGAAGTATGTTTGATGAATAAAAGAGGAAAAATAAACTATGACATTTTCATTTGATACAGCAGCAGCTCAAGGTGCAGTTATTAAAGTAATCGGTGTTGGTGGAGGTGGCGGTAACGCCATTAACCGCATGGTTGACGAAGGTGTTGCAGGCGTAGAATTTATCGCAGCAAACACAGATGTACAAGCTTTGAGTAGTACAAAAGCTGAGACTGTAATTCAGTTAGGCCCTAAATTGACTCGTGGTTTGGGTGCTGGCGGTCGACCTGAAGTTGGTCAAAAGGCAGCTGAAGAAAGCGAAGAAGCCTTGACTCAAGCTATTACTGGAGCAGATATGGTCTTCATTACTGCAGGTATGGGAGGTGGCTCTGGTACTGGTGCAGCTCCTGTTATTGCCCGCATTGCTAAAGATTTAGGTGCTCTTACAGTTGGTGTTGTGACACGTCCTTTCGGTTTTGAAGGAAGCAAACGTGGTCAGTATGCTGTAGAAGGAATCAATCAACTTCGTGAGCATGTGGATACTCTATTGATTATTTCAAACAACAACTTGCTTGAAATTGTTGATAAGAAAACTCCACTTCTTGAAGCTCTTAGCGAAGCAGATAACGTACTTCGCCAAGGTGTTCAAGGGATTACTGATTTGATCACAAACCCTGGTTTGATTAATCTTGACTTTGCCGATGTGAAAACAGTTATGGCAAATAAAGGAAACGCCCTAATGGGTATCGGTATCGGTAGTGGTGAAGAACGTGTGGTAGAAGCAGCTCGTAAGGCAATCTACTCACCACTTCTTGAAACAACTATTGACGGTGCTGAGGATGTCATCGTCAACGTTACTGGTGGTCTCGACTTGACTTTGATTGAGGCAGAAGAAGCTTCAGAAATTGTCAACCAAGCAGCTGGCCAAGGAGTGAACATTTGGCTCGGAACATCTATCGATGAAAACATGAAAGATGAAATCCGTGTTACAGTTGTGGCAACTGGTGTTCGTCAAGATCGTGTTGAAAAAGTTGTGGGCCATGCACCAAGACAAACTGTTCGTCATGAACAAGTAAGCCCAAGTCATGCACACAATCATAATCGTCAGTTTGATATGGCTGAAACTGCAGAAATTCCAAGTCCAGCACCTCGTCGCACAGAAACTTCTCAAACTTCAGCATTTGGTGATTGGGATTTGCGTCGTGAGACAATTGTTCGTCCGACTGATTCAGTTGTATCACCAGTTGAACGTTTTGAAGCGCCATCTTTACATGATGAGGATGAATTAGACACTCCTCCATTTTTCAAAAATCGTTAAGTAAATGAATTTGAAAGAAAATACAGAACGTGTTTTTCAACAAATAAAAGATGCAAGTCAGCAGTCAGGAAGAGAAGTCAATTCTGTTTCGGTTGTTGCTGTTACAAAATATGTAGACGTACCGACAGCGGAGGCTTTGCTTCCGCTAGGTGTGCATCATATTGGTGAAAATCGTGTGGATAAATTTCTTGAGAAATATGAAGCTTTAAAAGATAGAAATATTACCTGGCATTTGATTGGAACCTTGCAAAGACGCAAGGTCAAAGATGTCATTCAGTATGTTGATTATTTCCACGCTTTGGATTCATTAAAGCTAGCAGAGGAAATTCAAAAAAGAAGTGACCGAGTTGTTAAGTGTTTTTTACAAGTAAATATCTCGAGGGAAGAGAGCAAACATGGTTTTTCAAGGGAAGAACTATTGGAGCTCTTACCAGAATTGGCCACCTTAGATAAAATTGAATATGTCGGCTTGATGACCATGGCTCCTTTTGAAGCTAGTAGTGATGAGTTGAAAGAAATTTTTAAAGCTACGCAGGATTTGCAACTAGAAATTAGAGAAAAACAAATTCCCAATATGCCAATGACGGACTTGAGTATGGGTATGAGTCGTGACTATAAGGAAGCGATTGAATTTGGCTCAACATTTGTCAGAATTGGTACAGCATTTTTTAAATAGGAAAGAAATATGTCTTTAAAAGATAGATTTGATAAATTTATAGATTATTTTACAGAAGATGGAGAAGATGTTGGTACTGCATATCAGCCTAAAGCTGAAGAGCCAATTGTGACTCCAGTCCCTTCTGTTCAAGAGTTGCCTCAACAAGCTGGTAGCACGCCATCTAAAGATAAAAACATCACTCGTCTTCATGCCCGTCAACAAGAGTTGGCTATGCAAAGTCAACGTTCTACTGATAAGGTGACAATTGATGTTCGTTATCCACGTAAATACGAAGATGCCACAGATATTGTTGATTTATTAGCTGGTAACGAAAGTATTTTGATTGATTTCCAATATATGACAGAAGTTCAAGCTCGTCGTTGTTTGGACTATCTGGATGGGGCGCGCCATGTTTTAGCTGGTAACATGAAAAAGGTAGCATCTACTATGTACCTGCTGACACCAGTTGATGTTGTTGTCAATATTGAAGACATCAAAATTCCAGATGAATCACAAAATGGTGAATTTGGCTTTGATATGAAACGTACGAGAGTGAGATAATGATCTTTCTCATTCGTTTTGTTCAAAATGCAGTGGATATCTATTCACTGATTTTAATCGTGTTTGCTCTGATGTCTTGGTTTCCCAATGCTTATGAATCACGTCTTGGACGCTTGATTATTAGTTTAGTGAAACCGATAATAGCTCCCTTGCAACGTTTACCCCTCCAGATTGCAGGTCTTGACTTGTCTGTCTGGATTGCGGTATTACTAGTTCACTTCCTAGGGGAGCAGTTGATTCGACTTTTAGTGATCTTTCTATGAACAAGATGATTTATCAACACTTTTCTAAGAATGATTCGTCTTTTATTGATAAGGGAGTAGAATGGATAAAAAAGGTAGAAGATTCTTATTCTCCTTTTTTAACACCCTTTGTAAATCCCCATCAAGAAAAGATTTTAAAGGTTCTAGCATCAACCAACGGCATCTCCTACATGAGCAGTCGGCAGTTTCTTGAAACTGAATATGTACGGGTACTCCTGTATCCTGATTATTTTGAGCCGGAATTCTCTGATTTTGAAATTTCCTTGCAAGAAATTGTCTATCCTAATAAGTTTGAACGCTTAACGCATGCAAAAATATTAGGAACTGTTTTAAATCAGCTAGGAATTGATAGGAAGCTATTTGGTGATATCTTAGTCAATGAAGAGAGGGCACAGATTATCATTAATCGACAGTTTATGCTCCTTTTTCAAGACGGCATTACGAAAATTGCTCGTTTACCAGTTCGTCTAGAAGAACGGGATTTTACTGAGAGAATTGCTACAGTAGAAGATTATCAAGAATTAGATATTTGTATTGCTAGTTCTAGATTAGATGTTTTTCTAGCAGGTGTCTTCAAGCTGTCTAGAAATCAGGCAAGTCAGTTAATTGAAAAACAGGCAGTCCAAGTGAATTACCATTTAGTTGAAAAATCAGATTATGCAGTTCAAGTTGGTGATTTGATTAGTTTAAGGAAATTTGGTCGATTGAAACTCGTTAGAGATAATGGGCAAACAAAAAAAGATAAAAAGAAATTAACGGTCCAATTGTTATTAAGTAAGTGAGGAAAAATATGCCAATTACATCGTTAGAAATCAAAGATAAAACTTTTAGCACACGCTTCAGAGGGTTTGATCAAGAAGAAGTAGATGAGTTTTTAGATATTGTAGTCCGTGATTATGAAGATTTGGTTCGCTCTAATCATGATAAGGATTTACAAATTAAGAGTTTGGAAGAGCGTTTGTCTTACTTTGATGAGATGAAAGATTCATTGAGTCAATCTGTATTGATTGCACAAGATACAGCAGAGCGAGTAAAACAAGCTGCAACGGAACGTTCAAACAATATTATCCAACAAGCAGAGCAAGATGCCCAACGTTTGTTGGAAGAAGCTAAGTACAAGGCAAATGAAATTCTTCGTCAAGCAACTGACAATGCTAAGAAGGTTGCTGTTGAAACAGAAGAATTGAAGAACAAGAGTCGTGTCTTCCATCAACGTCTTAAATCAACAATTGAGAGCCAGTTAGCAATTGTTGAATCTTCAGATTGGGAAGATATTCTTCGTCCAACAGCGACTTATCTTCAGACAAGTGATGAGGCCTTCAAAGAAGTGGTCAGCGAAGTCTTAGGTGACTCTGTCTTGCAACAACATCCAGAGGAAGAACCAATTGATATTACTCGCCAGTTTTCTCCCGAGGAAATGGCTGAGTTGCAAGCGCGTATCGAAGCGGCTAATAAGGAACTTGCAGAAGCCGAAGCAAGAGCTGAGCAGGAACAAGTGGTTTCACCAGCTCCGGTTGTTGAAGAAAGTCCAGCTCATCCAGTTGGTCCAATGTATGAAGAGCCAGAAGTAGCTCCAAGCCATTATTCAGGACCAACACCAGCTACTGAAGCTGTAAACTCAGAACCAGGTTTTGCGGCACCGCAAGAATCTGTTACAATTTTATAAGAAATAATCTGAGAACAATATCTTATCCTTATATTTCCAGCGAGCAGGAGATGGTGTGAGTCCTGCATTCCCTAACGATAAGATTATCCTCTCAAAAACTCAAGTCTGAAAGAAGTAAGATTTGACGTTCCCCACGTTACGGGATAAGAGGGAGAAAGACTAAATCTTTTTCCGAATAAAGGTGGTACCACGATTTTCGTCCTTTTTGGCAGTCGTGGTTTTTAATTTGTTATTATTTATAAAGGAGATACCATGAAACTCAAAGATACCCTTAACCTTGGGAAAACAGCTTTCCCAATGCGTGCAGGTCTTCCTACCAAAGAGCCAGTTTGGCAAAAGGAATGGGAAGATGCAAAACTTTACCAACGTCGTCAAGAATTGAACCAAGGAAAACCTCATTTCACCTTGCATGATGGTCCTCCATACGCGAACGGAAATATTCACGTTGGACACGCTATGAACAAGATTTCAAAAGATATCATTGTTCGTTCTAAGTCTATGTCAGGATTTTATGCTCCTTATATTCCAGGTTGGGATACACATGGTCTGCCAATCGAGCAAGTTTTGGCAAAACAAGGTATCAAACGCAAAGAAATGGACTTGGTTGAGTACTTGAAACTTTGCCGTGAATACGCTCTTTCTCAAGTAGATAAACAACGCGAAGACTTCAAACGTTTGGGTGTTTCTGGTGACTGGGAAAATCCATATGTGACTTTGACTCCTGACTATGAAGCAGCTCAAATTCGTGTATTTGGTGAGATGGCTAATAAAGGTTATATCTACCGTGGTGCCAAGCCAGTTTACTGGTCATGGTCTTCTGAGTCAGCCCTTGCTGAAGCGGAGATTGAATACCATGATTTGGTTTCAACTTCTCTTTACTATGCCAATAAGGTAAAAGATGGCAAAGGTGTTCTAGATACAGATACTTATATCGTAGTTTGGACAACTACTCCATTTACCATCACAGCTTCTCGTGGTTTGACTGTTGGAGCGGATATTGATTACGTCTTGGTTCAACCTGCTGGTGAAGCTCGTAAGTTTGTCGTTGCTGCAGAATTATTGACTAGCTTGTCTGAGAAATTTGGCTGGGTTGATGTTCAAGTTTTGGCAACTTACCGTGGTCAAGAATTGAACCACATTGTAACAGAACACCCATGGGACACAGCCGTAGATGAGTTGGTGATTCTTGGTGACCACGTTACAACTGACTCTGGTACAGGTATCGTCCATACAGCCCCTGGTTTTGGTGAGGATGACTACAATGTCGGTATTGCTAATGGTCTTGAAGTCGCAGTGACTGTTGACGAACGTGGTATCATGATGAAGAATGCTGGTCCTGAGTTTGAAGGTCAATTCTATGAAAAGGTAGTTCCAACTGTTATCGAGAAACTTGGTAACCTCCTTCTTGCCCAAGAAGAAATCTCTCACTCATACCCATTTGACTGGCGTACTAAGAAACCAATCATCTGGCGTGCAGTACCACAATGGTTTGCCTCAGTTTCTAAATTCCGTCAAGAAATCTTGGATGAAATTGAAAAGGTTAAATTCCACTCAGAATGGGGTAAAGTCCGTCTTTACAACATGATCCGTGACCGTGGCGACTGGGTTATCTCTCGTCAACGTGCTTGGGGTGTTCCACTTCCAATCTTCTACGCTGAAGACGGTACAGCGATTATGACAGCTGAAACTATTGAGCATGTAGCTCAACTCTTTGAAGAACATGGTTCAAGCATTTGGTGGGAACGTGATGCCAAAGACCTCTTACCAGAAGGATTTACTCATCCAGGTTCACCAAATGGCGAATTCAAGAAAGAAACAGACATCATGGACGTTTGGTTTGACTCAGGTTCATCATGGAATGGAGTGGTAGTAAACCGTCCTGAGTTGACTTACCCAGCAGACCTTTACCTAGAAGGTTCTGACCAGTACCGTGGTTGGTTCAACTCATCACTCATCACATCTGTTGCCAACCATGGCGTAGCACCTTACAAACAAATCTTGTCACAAGGTTTTGCTCTTGACGGTAAAGGTGAGAAGATGTCTAAATCTCTTGGAAATACCATTGCTCCAAGCGATGTTGAAAAACAATTTGGTGCTGAAATCTTGCGTCTTTGGGTAACAAGTGTAGACTCAAGCAATGACGTACGTATCTCTATGGATATCTTGAGCCAAGTCTCTGAAACTTACCGTAAGATTCGTAACACTCTTCGTTTCTTGATTGCCAATACATCTGACTTTAACCCAGCTGTGGATGCAGTAGCTTACGAAGAACTTCGTTCAGTTGATAAGTACATGACGATTCGCTTTAACCAGCTTGTTAAGACCATTCGTGATGCTTATGCCAACTTTGAATTCTTGACAATCTACAAGGCCTTGGTGAACTTTATCAACGTTGATTTGTCAGCCTTCTACCTTGATTTTGCTAAGGACGTTGTTTACATCGAAGGTGCTAAATCATTGGAACGCCGTCAAATGCAGACTGTTTTCTATGACATTCTTGTGAAAATCACCAAACTCTTGACACCAATCCTTCCTCACACTGCGGAAGAAATCTGGTCATACCTTGAGTTTGAAACAGAAGACTTCGTTCAATTATCAGAATTGCCAGAAGCGGAAACTTTTGCTAACCAAGAGGAAATCTTGGACACATGGGCAGCCTTCATGGACTTCCGTGGGCAAGCTCAAAAAGCCTTGGAAGAGGCTCGTAATGCCAAAGTTATCGGTAAATCACTTGAAGCTCACTTGACAGTTTATCCAAATGAAGTTGTGAAAACGCTTCTTGGAGCAGTGAACAGCAATGTGGCTCAACTTTTGATTGTGTCTGAATTGACCATCGCAGAAGGACCAGCTCCAGAAGCTGCCGTTAGCTTCGAAGATGTAGCCTTCACTGTTGAACGCGCTGCAGGTGAAGTATGTGACCGTTGCCGTCGCATCGACCCAACAACAGCAGAACGCAGCTACCACGCAGTTATCTGTGACCACTGTGCAAGCATCGTAGAAGAAAACTTCGCGGACGCAGTCGCAGAAGGATTTGAAGAGAAATAAGGTTGAAAAGTCTAGATAAAACTCAATTTGAGAAAAAAAGACAACTAATCTTATAGACTATAAAACGCATTATATCAAGTTTTTGAGGCTCTTTGTCAACTGTAGTGGGTTGAAGAAAAGCTAAGCTCGAGAAAGGACAGATTTAGTCCTTTCTTTTTTGATATTGAGAGCGATAAAAATC